>CBDTXT010000110.1:0-8483 GCA_965364465.1 uncultured Chromatiaceae bacterium | reverse complement strand
GAGGATGCCGTATCGCTGGTCGTGAACGGTTTCTGTAAAGAGGTATTCAACGAATTGCCGATGGAGTTCGCGGTCGAGGCACAAAAGCTGCTCGCGGTCAGCCTGGAAGGCGCAGTCGGTTGAACAGGAGACAAACCAAAATGTTGACGATCAAGAACCTCAAGGCGCAAGTCGAAGGCAAGGAGATACTGCAGGGCCTGGACCTCGAGGTCCGCCCCGGTGAGGTGCATGCGGTGATGGGCCCCAACGGCTCCGGCAAGAGCACGCTGGCACACGTCCTCGCCGGTCGCGATGGCTACCAGGTGACGGGCGGCGAGCTGCTGTTCGAGGGCGAGGACCTGGTCCAACTCGACCCGGAGGATCGGGCGGCCCGCGGCATCTACCTGGCATTCCAGTACCCGGTCGAGCTGCCCGGCGTGAACAACACGCATTTCCTGAAAGAGGCGCTCAACGCCCAGCGCAGGGCGCGCGGCGAGCCTGAGCTGGACTCGGTCGCGTTCCTGAAGCTGATCCGCGAAAAAATGCAGCTGGTTTCGATGCAGCCGGAACTGCTCAAGCGCCAAGTAAACGTCGGCTTTTCCGGCGGTGAAAAGAAGCGCAACGAGATCCTGCAGATGGCGCTGTTTGAGCCCCGGCTCGCGATCCTCGACGAGACCGACTCGGGTCTGGATATCGATGCGCTCCGGACCGTGTCCGAGGGCGTCAACGCGCTACGCGGCCCAGACCGCTCGGTGATCCTGGTCACCCACTATCAGCGACTACTCGACTACATCGAACCGGATTTCGTGCACGTGCTGGCCGGCGGCCGTATCGTGCGGTCGGGCGACAAGACCCTGGCGAGGGAGCTGGAACACAAGGGCTACGGCTGGTTGACAGGCGAGGACGAAGCGGCATGAGCACGGCAGAACATGCAGGCAGTGCCGGGACGGATCTGGCGGCGCTGGTGGAACAGGGCCAAGGGCTGATGTCAGTCGGCGCGCGGGGCTCCGGCTGGCTGTCCGATGCGCGCCGTCTGGGCGCCCAACGGGTAAGCAGTACCGGTTGGCCGGAGCGGAAGCAGGAGGCCTGGCGCTACACGCCGGTCCGCTTCCTCAAAGAGGCGCGCTATCAGCCAACCCTCGACGGGCCGTTCAGCGCGCTGCGGCTCGACGACATCGAGGAACTACTTCTCGACCGGCATGAAGGTGTGCGCCTGGTTTTCGTCAATGGTTACTTCGCCCCGCAGTTGTCGGCGCTCGCCACCGACCACAACGGCGTCCTGCTGACGACGCTGGGCGGGGCGCTGGGCGACGTGCCGGCAGCGGTCAGGGCTCAACTCGATCAGGTTGCCGAACATCACCATGTGTTTGCCGCGCTGAACAGCGCGCTGATGTCCGACGGCGCCTGTGTGCTGGTACCGGCCGGGGTGCGGGCGTCGCAGACAATCGAATTGCTGCACGTCTCGGTCGGGCTCGACGAGCCGGGCATCAGTCACCCGCGCCACCTGCTGGTGCTCGAGGACGGGGCGTCCGCGCGGGTCGTCGAGCGTTACTGCAGCCTGGGTGACGCGGTCTATTTCAACAATGCGGTGGTAGAGGTCGCCCTGGGTGCGGGCAGCGAGCTGGTGCACGAGCGGCTCCAGGAAGAAAGCAGCAGCGCCCAGCACCTGAGCGATCTGCACGTCCGGCTGGATGCGGGCAGCCGCTACCGCCTGGTGCAGGCGGCACTGGGTGCTGCCTGGTCGCGCAGCGACATCCGGGTGTTGTTCGAGGGCGAGGGCGCGGAGGCGCAAATCGATGGCTTGATGCTGGCGCACGACCGTCAGCTCAACGACGTCCATCTCGACGTCCGTCACAACGTGCCCGGCTGCACCAGCCGTGAGTCTTTCAAGGGCATCCTGGATGGCAGCGGTCGTGTCGTGTTCGATGGCCGCATACTGGTCGCGCGCGATGCGCAGCGGTCAGATGCGATGCTGTCCAACCACAATCTGATGCTTTCGCGTGCGGCCGAGGTGGACACCAAGCCGCAGCTCGAGATCTTTGCCGACGACGTGAAATGCAGCCACGGCACCACCGTAGGGGAACTGGATCACGATATGTTGTTTTACCTGCGATCGCGTGGTCTGCCGCTGGCCCAGGCGCGGCAGATGCTGTGTGCAGGGTTCGCACAGGAGGTGCTCGATCGCATCGAGAACACGGCACTGCGCGAAAGGGCCGGCAGGCACCTGGCATCGCGCCTCACGACCGCGGTCTGAGTAGCGGGAGCAACGTTCTGATGCTGACCTGGTTACGCAAATCCATTCTCGGAGGTGAGTCATTGGCTGAAACGGACGCGGACGAGCGGCTCGACGACATTATCGCGGCACTGCGCACGGTGCATGACCCGGAGATACCGACCAACATCTACGACCTGGGTCTGATCTATGCGATCGATGCGCGCGGGACCCGTGATATCGAGATCAAGATGACCCTGACCGCGCCGGGCTGTCCCGTTGCCGGCACACTGCCGGGCATGGTCGAGCAGGCCGTGGAGCAGGTGGATGGCGTGGGGCGCTGCGAGGTCCAACTGGTCTGGGACCCGCCCTGGTCCCAGGACAGGATGAGCGACGAGGCGAAGCTGGAACTGGGCATGCTTTGAACTGTACTTAGGCTGTAAGGAAGGGAGGTTTTCATGGCAATTCAACTCACCGAATCGGCCGCGCGGCACGTGGCGCAGGAAATCGCGAAGCGTGGCAACGGTCACGGACTTCGCGTCGGCACCCGGAAGAGCGGCTGCACGGGCTTTGCCTACGTTGTCGACTATGCCGATGAGATCGGACCGGGAGACCTGGTTTACGAGAGCTTCGGCACGAAGATAGTGATCGATGAAAAGTCCTTGTCTCAACTCGACGGCATGGTGATCGACTTCGTCCGGACAAACCTGTTAAACGAAGGCTTCGAGTTCCGCAACCCCAACGTGAAAGACATGTGCGGCTGCGGCGAGTCGTTCAGCGTGTGATCGTGTCATGCTGACACCGCAAGAGGTCATCGAGAATTTCGAATTCCTTGACGACTGGGATTCGCGCTACGCCTACCTGGTCGAGCTTGGCGAGGCCCTGCCTGCGCTGGACGATGCGTACCGTACCGAGGCCAACCGTGTTCAGGGCTGTATGAGCAAGGTCTGGGTCTGCCCCTTGGGCGACCCGGCCGACCCGCAGCGGCTGCAGTTCGTCGGCGACTGCGACACCGCGATCATCAAGGGGGTGCTGGCCCTGCTGATCGAACTGATGTCAGGCCGCACGCCAAAAGAGATCGCGGCACTCGACCTCGATCACTTGTTCGGCGAACTGAAACTGGCCGATCACCTGAGTCCGAACCGTCATTTCGGCATCTATTCGATCGTCGAATTGATGAAGGCGCAGGCCGCAGACGCCGTCCCTGCGGCCGATCCCGCCCCGTCCTGAGTTCGCTGCTGCCCGCCAGCGCGAGTCCCGTGCAAGCAGCGAATGAATCCTCCCAACCGCTCGTCGATAGCTTGCCCGATGTGTCTCGAGCGCAACGACTTGTCACTGGGTCGTGCCGCGCCCAAGATCGAAGGGCACGAAGATCGTGCCGGACGCCGTATCCCCGATCCGGCAATCGGCTCACAGGCAAGAAACAGAGCGCCAGGCTCCCGATGATCTCGATCGACCACTGGATATCGACCCTACCGCCGCGGCTTCGCGAGCGGTGTCGTGTGCTGGGCAAACAAAGCGGCACCGGCGCCGCCGAGTTCGTGCTCTACTGGATGCACCACGCGGTGCGCGGTCATGAAAACCCGGCGCTCGACGCGGCGATCCACCTCGCCAATGCGTGCCGTGTCCCGGTGCTGGTCTATCAGGGGCTGGGCGGTGCTCACCGCTACGATAGCGACCGTCATCACACATTCATCATGCAGGGTGCTCATGACGCGCACCGCGAGCTGGAAGACCGCGGCATACGTGCCGTGTTTCACCTTCGCCGTTCCGGTAACGATCCCTCGCCACTGCGGCGGCTGGCACAACGCGCCGCCGCGCTAATCGCCGAAGATTTCCCGGCACCCCCATTCCCGCTGTGGACCCGGAGGCTGGCGCTGCGGACCCCGGTCCCGGTGGTCGCGGTGGACAGTTGCTGCATCGTACCGATGCAATCGCAAAGTCAGGCCTTCACGCGCGCCTATGCCTTCCGTCAGGCCAACGCCGATGAGTATGCGCGGCGCCTACCACTCGACTGGGTCGAAACCCCGGTGTCGCAACCGGCATTCGACGGGGAACTCGGCTTCGCACCGCTGGACCTCGACGGCGCTGACATCGCCGCACTGTGTGCTGGCTGCGCGATCGATCACGGGGTGCCCCCGGTTGCGCACACGCGCGGCGGGTCGCGCGCCGGATACCGGCGCTGGAACGCGTTTCGCGACCAGGGTCTGGCCCGATATGCCCGTCTGCGCAACGACGCCGCCGTCGACTGGCCGCGGGGGGTGAGCCGCATGTCGCCCTATCTGCATCACGGACAGGTGTCGCCGTTCCGGGTTGCCCGAGAGGCATCGCAAACCGTTGGTGAAGGTGCCGAGAAGTTCCTCGACGAGCTGTTGATCTGGCGAGAACTCGCGCACAACCTGTGTTTTCATACCGCCGACCCGGAACGGCTGGATATTCTGCCAGCGTGGGCACGGCAGACGCTCGACGAGCACGCGGCGGACGAGCGTCCGACGATCCTCGACGAAGAGACACTGGCACGCTCTGGCAGCGGCGATGAGCTATGGGACCTGGCACAGGCCTCACTGCGCATCCACGGTGAACTGCACAACAACCTACGTATGACCTGGGCCAAGGCGATCCCCTTCTGGAGACCGGATGCCGCGGCGGCGTTGAAGACCCTGATCACCCTCAACCACCGTTATGCGCTCGACGGCTCGGATCCGAACTCGTACGGGGGCCTGTTGTGGGCGCTCGGTCTGTACGACCGGCCGTTCGCCGATGCCCCGGTGCTCGGCAAGATCCGCGGACGCTCGACCAAGTCACACATACGGCGGCTCGATACGAACCGCTACCGTGATCGTAGCTGCCGTCCGAGCTGCGGCCAGGCCATGCGTATCGCCGTTGTCGGGGCGGGGATCGCCGGTCTGTCCGCGGCGCGGACGCTGCATGATCACGGGCACCGGGTCAGCGTATTCGAGAAATCGCGTGGTCTCGGTGGGCGCGCCGCGACGCGGCGCCACGATGACATCGGCTTCGATCACGGTGCCCAGTACTTCACTGCCGAAGAACCGACATTCCGCGTCGCAGTCGAGGCCTGGCGCGAAGCGGGCATTGTCGCCCCCTGGACTGCACGCATCGGCAGGGTGACGGCCGAGGGTATCGACACATCGCCGGACCAGCGCGAGCGCCTGGTCGCCGTGCCGGGCATGAGCGCGCTCGGTGGCCACCTCGGCAGCGGCCTTGACGTTCAGCGCCAGGTCCAGGTTGCACCGCCACGCCGCGTGGCCGGACGCTGGCGGCTGCAAGACGACGCTGGTAGCTCGCTCGGCGATTTCGACGCACTGGTCGTCTCGGTGCCGGCGCCGCAGGCCGTGGCGCTGCTAGGCCCGGCCGCCGCGGAGCTGGCCGATGTTGCGGCCGGGGTTACCTATGCACCGGCATGGGCGTTGATGCTGGCGTTCGACGGCCCTGACGCGCTGCGCTACGACGGCCTGTTCTTCGACACGCCGGAATTCAGCTGGGCGGCACGCAACGCCAGCAAGCCCGGCCGCAGCGGTCAGACCTGGGTCGTGCATGCGTCGCCGGCCTGGAGCCGGCGACACCTCGACGCCGGGCGTGAAGAGGTGGCCGAGACCTTGACCACGGCGTTTTGTCGCTGTATGAACATCGACGCCGATCGCGTGAGCCTGCGTGATACCCACCGCTGGTTGTACTCACTGGTCGACGAACCCCTGCAGAGCAAGGCGCTATGGGACCCGGACCGACGTCTGGCAGTGTGCGGAGACTGGTGTCATGGCGCCCGCATCGAGGGCGCCTATCTGAGTGGCCAGGCCGCGGCCGGCCATCTGCTGCGCCAGCTGGCGCAGGACGCGGCCAGCGGCTTGGCAAACGCGGGGTCGGCCCGGCTCCCCGTTCAATAAACGCAGACAAACAAAAGCAGCCACAGCATGAACAGACATATCGCACATATCGCACATATCGCACATAACGCCAGCCAGCGAGCGCTGCGGCTGCTCACCGGGACGATGCGGACCGCTTGCGCACTGCTGACCGGCCTCACGCTGCTGATTACCGGAAACGCGCTCGCCTACGACCTGTCACAGCACCTGTGGCAAAACCGCCTGCTGTTCCTGGTTAGCGACTCGACGGCCGATCCGCGGCTCACCGCGCAACGCGAGGTCATCGAGACACTGCGCGATGAGGTCATCGACCGCGACCTGGTGGTGTTCGAGCTGTTTACCTCCAGCGGCAATGTCGACGGCCTGGCGCTGGGCGCCGAAGATGTCGCCGGCTTGCGTCGGCAACTCGGCGTGGCGCCCGGTGATCGCCAACTGATTCTGATCGGCTTGGACGGCGGGATCAAACGACGCGGCGAACTCGATACCGAACTGCAGGCGGTATTCGGGCAGATCGACGCAATGCCGATGCGCCGGCAAGAGCTGCGCGAGCGCGGCCGCCCCACCGAATGACCCGGCCGCGCCGGGACAGTCGGCACGCGCGGGATCGAGTGGCCGGCAGCAGCCGGCGCCTGACGGCACCCGGGACACCATAGCAAGCTCGCCTGGCACAAGAGTGATGCGCCGGCGCGCGGCGGCGGTGGTCGTCGTTCACCCGACCAGGCCCTGCAGGCCGGTCTCATGGAGCTGCCGCACGGTATCGAGCGTGTCGGCGGCCAGCGCAGTCTTGTCATCGCGGTAGCGCTTGATTCGCGCGAAACGCAGGGCCAGCCCGGCCGGATAATGTTTGCTGCGCTGCAGTTCATTGAACGCGACCTCGACCACCAGTTCCGGCCGCACATACACGGTTTGCTCGTCCTGATCGATCGCGCGCGCCAACAGATTATGCGTCTGCCATTCGAGCATCGTGTCGGTCAGTCCCTTGAAGGTCTTGCCCAGCATCACGAATTCACCGCTCTGCGCATCACGGGCACCGAGGTGTAGATTACTCAACCGGCCGCGACGACGCCCGCTACCCCATTCGGCCGCCAGCACGACCAGATCAAGCGTATGCACCGGCTTGATCTTGTGCCAGTCGGCACCGCGGCTACCGGCCTGATAGCTCGATTGCAGCGCCTTCGCCATCACGCCCTCGTGGCCGGCTGCGATCGCCTGACGCAGGAAATCCGTCGCCCGGGCGGGTCGCGATGTGACCAAACGCGGGACCCGCATCGATTCGTCGACGGTTGCATCCAACCGCTGCATGCGCTCACGGTATTCTGCATCGATCAGATCTTCACCATCCAGGTGCAGGCAGTCGAACAGGCGAACCGACAATGGGATCTTGTCGCGCAGCTCCGCGACCTTCTGTCGCCGCCCGAAACGCTTTAGCGTGACCTGGAAAGGTAGCGGCCGACAATTGCGACCCAAGGCGATGGCCTCACCGTCGAGCACGACACGGTCGGCTGGCAGCGCCAACGCGGCCTCGACGACCTCCGGCACGGCGGCCGTGACATCGTTCAGATGACGCGTGAAGACGCGCACCTGCCCACCGTCCCGGTGCACCTGGACGCGGGCGCCATCGAGCTTGTACTCGAAGGCCGTGTCACCCCGATTGGCCAGGACTTCTTCAGCGTCGTCGATCGGCTGTGCCAACATCGGCTGCAGCGGGCGGAACAACTGGAGTGAAAAGTCGTCCAGGCCGGCGCGGCCGTCGGACAGCGCCCTGGCGGCCACCGCGGCGAGGTCGCCACTGAGCATGACGGCGCGCCGCACCGCAGCGGCATCGATAGACGCCGCGCGCGCGACAGCGTCGCTCACCAAGCCTTCGAGGGCGCCCTGACGCAGTTCGCCGAGCAACAGCTTCAGCAGGAAATGCTGCTCCTCTGCGGTGGCCCGGGCCAGCAAATCGCGCAGCGACTGTGTGCGCCGCGTCTGTGCACCGACGCCACGATGGGCGGCGATCGTACGCAGCGCCGCATCGACCTCTGTCACATCCAGCGTGGATCGCCCGTTCGGTTCAACGGTCGCCGCCCGGATCGCGGCCGGGCCGATACCGATACGGCCATTGGGAAGGCGCCCGGTCAGATAGCTGGTCGCGGTATGAACCTCGTCCGGACCCAGGTCGGCGAGGCATTCCGCGATCACCGCGGTCTTTCTCAGTCGGCCGCTGGTCGCGGCGACTGTCGCGGAGGCCCTGGCAAGCTGTTGAATCTTCATAGTCGGCGGGTTTGCTGCGTCAAACGGGGCCCGCAGGCGCCAAGGGGCGTACCGGGTGCGACGGCGGTCAGGCCGCGATAACCGTCTCCAGCTCCAACGGACCCGCGGCACTGAGCAGTGCAGCGAGCTGCATGGCTTGCGTCAGCGGCAGGCTG
>CBDTXT010000109.1:0-8487 GCA_965364465.1 uncultured Chromatiaceae bacterium | reverse complement strand
GGATCGTCTACCGCGTTCCCGTGCCGGCCCGCGGGCCGTTGCAGTTCCGGGCGGTGCTGCGGTACCAGCCGCTCTCGGCCGGCTACATGGCCGACCTGTTCCGCGATGCCGACCTGCCGCTGGTGGGCCGCCTTCAGGGCTACTGGGAAGACGCCGTGTTGCGTGCCGAGACCCTGGCCAGCACCCAGTTGTCGTGGGATCAGTGATCGACTGGGACAACGAGCAGCGATGGCCCGCGGGCCATCGGCACACCAACTAACGGGATAAGGCCTCGCCGCCGGCGCTGGGAAGGTTGAGCGCCAGCCCCCTGAACAGCAGGTAGAGCACGAGGCCGTTGAGCAGGTGCCACAGAAAGTGGCTGCCGATCGGAACAGTGTCGCACAGTGACTGGTCGAGCGAGCGGAACAGCAGCGACAGGGCAAGGATTGCGGTCGCGATCAGCAGGATCCCGCGCTCGCGAGATATTTTCACCCAATGGCGGCCGCCCAGGACGAGCAGCATCGTGAACGCCGCCGCGTACAGCAGCGAGCCGTTGAACGGCTCGGGGTAATGGGCACCCGCAGAGACCCCGGACCACAACAAGGCCACCGACAGCAGCCGGCCGGTTATGCCCCAGCCGATGACCCGGGCCCCGTACAGCCAGAGAAATGCGATCTGGAACAGCAGGATCGGCACCACGTCGGCAATCCTTGCCCAGTCGGTGGCAAAGGTGTGAAACAGGAAGCTGCCGATGCCGATTGCGGCGATCAGCAGGATAAGGCTCCAGGTCTCGCCAGACAGGACCCGCCGTGCGGCGGCCAGGTGCCACGCAGCGAGCGCGGCGACCAGAAACGAGAGATTGGTCAGCGCGTTCACCGGTTCCGCCCAGAAGCCCGGTACCAGTCGTTCGCAATAGAGATCGATCACCCGTTTCGCCCTCCCAGGGATCGCCGGGTGAGCGGCATCCATCGTCGTACCGAGATGCCCGCCCTGCCGGCGGTATCCGCGATGCCGCGACCGTCGGGCCGGCATGCGGTCGACCGTTCAGCGCCGCCGCGCGGATGTCACCGGCATTGCGGCCAGCGATCTCAGGCCTTCGCGGCTTCCGCGTCGCGCGCCGCTGCGATCTCCCGCAGGCTTTCGGCTGCCGACACGCACCCCAACGGGATCACCAGCAAGGTCAGCACGGTCGACACGAACACGCCGAACATCAGCGAGATGGCCATGCCCTGGAAGATCGGGTCGGTCAGGATCACGCTGGCGCCGCCGATCAGCGCGAATGCGGTGATCATGATGGGTCGGGTGCGCGCCTTGCACGAGCGCAGCACGGCCTCGCGGACGTCGACGCCCTGGCGCACCTCTTCGATCGCGAAGTCGACCAGCAGGATCGAGTTGCGCACGATGATCCCGGCCAATGCGATGAAGCCGATCATCGAGGTGGCCGTGAAGTAGGCGTTCTGACCGCTGAGCAGGCCGACCAGCCAGTGGCCCGGAATTATGCCGATCAGGGTCAGCGGGATCGGCGCCATGATGATCGCCGGGACCAGGAAGTTGCCGAACATCCCGACCACCAGCATGTAGATCAGTACCAGTGCGACTGCGAACGCGGCACCCATGTCGCGAAACGTCTCGTAGGTCACGGTCCATTCGCCCGCCCACTCGAAGGCCGACAGCCCTTCGTCTTCAGGCGGCCCGGTCATGGTGCCCGACAGCGTCTGGCCGTCCGGCGTCTCATAGTCCTGCAGCCGGTCGTCGATCTCGAGCATCGGGTAGATCGGCGCGCCGAGCCGGCCGACCGCATCGCCGACGACATATTCGAGCGGGCGCAGATCCTTGTGATAGATGATCGGGTCTTCCTCGATCCTTTCGAAGTTACCGAGTTCGGCCAGCGGCAGCGTGCTGCCGCGCGGGCCCGGAATCGGCAGATCGCTGAGCGCCTGCGGGTTGGCGCGCAGCGCAAGCGGCGCCTCGATCACGATCCAGGTCGGCTCCAGCGCCGAACCCTCGCGCAGATCGGTGATCTTGTAGGCGCCCATTGCGGTCGACAGCGTCTCGATCACGGTGCGCGCCGAGACGCCCTTGGTCGACGCCTTCTGCGTGTCGATCACGAAACGCCATGCCTCGTATGGCTGGCTCATGTAGCTGTCCACGTCTGCGAGGCCGTCCACCGACTCGAAAATAGCGGTCATTTCGGTCGCGACCTCGCGGCGCGTATCCGCGTCCGGGCCGTAGATCTCCGCGACGACCGCCTGCAACACCGGCGGACCGGGTGGCATCTCGGCAACCGTGATGCGCGCCCCGGCGGCGCGAGCGATCGGCGTCAGCAGCGCACGTGCCGCCTCGGCGATCTGGTGGCTCGAACGGTCGCGCTCCTTCTTGTTCAGCAGCTGGACCTGGATCTCGGCCTGCCACGGATCCTCGCGCAGATAGTAATGCCGCACCATGCCGTTGAAATCGAACGGTCGCGCGGTACCGGCGTAGGTCTGCAGCGCGGTGACCTCCGGGATCTCGCGCAGTCGCTCGGCCAGTTCACGCGCCATGTTTGCGGTGGCCGGCAATGCGGTGCCCTCCGGCATGTCGATCACCACCGCGAATTCGGGCTTGTTGTCGTAGGGCAGCATTTTGACCGTGACTGCGGTGGTATAGAACATCGCGCAGACTGCAAAGAACAGCACGACCAGGCCGGCGAGAAAGCCGTAGCCGGCGACCTTATTGTCGAGCAGCCGCGGTATGATCCGGCGGAACAGCCGGTCCAGCTTTTCGTTGCTCGCGTGTTCCGCCTGCTCGGCCTTTTCGAGTTGCGCCATCGATGGCCGGATGCGCATCGCGAGGTAGGAGGTGAACGCGAACGCTGCAAACAGCGAAATCAGCATCGCGATCGAGCCGAGCACCGGGATCGGTGCCATGTAGGGCCCCATCAGACCACTGACGAACGCCATCGGCATCAGCGCCGCGACCACGGTGAAGGTCGCGAGGATGGTCGGGTTGCCGACCTCGCGCACCGCGTCCACCGCGATCGCGGTCGACGGCTCGCCCGCCATCAGCCAGCGTCGGTAGATGTTCTCGACCACGACGATCGCATCGTCGACCAGTATCCCGATCGAGAAGATCAATGCGAACAGCGACACCCGGTCGATGCTGAAGCCCATCACGAATGCCGCAAAAACGGTCATCAGGATGACTACCGGGATCACGACCGTGACCACAATGGCCGGCTTCAGGCCGAGCGCGTACCAGACAAGCACGGTAACGATGCCGGTCGCAACCACCAGCTTGAACAGGAGTTCGTTGACCTTTTCCTGCGCGGTCTCGCCGTAATTTCGCGTGACCTCGACCTCGACCTGCTCCGGGATCAGCCGCCCCTTCAGCGACTCGACCATCGCCAGGATGTCGTTCGCGACCGTGACGCCGTTGGAACCCTCCTTCTTGGCGATCGCAACCGTCACTGCGAGATCGCCCTCGGCCTGCTTCTCGAGGCCCTGGGCCTCGCCGTAGGCCGGACCCGTGTAGTAGTTGACGTAGCTGGCGGCCTCTTCGTTCGCCCAGGACACATTCGCCACGTCGCGTACATAGATCGGCGTGCCGTCCACCACACGTACCACCAGGTTCTCGACGTCGCGCGGCGACCGCAGAAAGCTGCCCGCATAGATGCGTGACGCATAGTTGTCGGACTCGGCGCGACCGACCATCTGTTCGGCATTGCTGCCGCGGATCACCTGGATCACGTCGGCGCTGGAGATGCCCTTGCCGCGCAGCTTCTCCGGAAGGACCTCGACGCGGATCTGCTGCGCCTGGCCACCGACGACGAAGCCCTGGCCGGTGTTAGGGATCTGCTTGAGCTGCTGCAGCAGGTTGAGGCCGAGGCGGCGCAGGCTGCCGCCGTCGAGTTCGGGCGACCACAGGGTCAGCGTGACCACCGGTACGTCGTCGATACCCTTGACCTTGACCAGCGGCGGCATCTGCACCCCGGCCGGCATCTTGTCGAGATGCGAGGCCAGTTTGTCGTGCACCTTGACCAGCGACGGACCGGTTTGCTCGCCGACCTTGAAGCGCACCGTGACAATACCCTGGCCGCGCATGCTGGCCGAGTAGACATGTTTCACGCCGGGGATCTCGCTCATGATCCGTTCCAACGGGTCGACGGCCATCGCCGCCACCTGCTCTGCCGAGGCGCCGGGGTAGGCGAGGAAGATGTCGACCAGCGGCACCGAGATCTGCGGGTCCTCCTGGCGCGGGGTCGCCATCAGGCCGAGGATGCCCATCGCGAGCATGGCCAGGAACAGCAGCGGCGATAAGGGCGAGTGAATGAAGGCGCGGGCGGTCTTGCCGGCGAGGCCGAGCTCGACGGCCGCGTTTTCCTGGCGGTCGGTGTCAGACAAGGCGCAGGCCCCCTAGTCGGCGTTCTGGGTGGTTTCCGGTGCAGCCGGGGTCGTGATCTGGGTTCCGGCACGCAGCCCGGGAGGCGGCCGGTCGAGCAGCAGATCACCCGCATTGACGCCGGAGAGCACGACTCGCCGGCCGTCGTCGGTCGCATTGCCCAGACGCACGACCCGCAAGCGCGCCTTGCCCTGGTCGTCGACGGCATAGACCAGCGGCAGCCCCCCCTTGTGAACAATCGCGCTCTGCGGGATGGTCAGCTGCGCCGGCGGCTGCCCGGCGGCGTCGGGGACGCGGATCTCGACATACTGCCCGGGGGTCGCGCCGCTGCCGTCGGGAAGGGCGAGTTCGATGCGTACCGTGTTCTGACGCGGGTCGGCGACCGGGTGAATTCGGCTGACCGCGGCCTGTAGCACCTGCTCGCCGCCCGGCGCCACGTCCAGCGGCTGGCCGGGCCGCAGTGTCCTGCTCAGCCGTACCGGGAGATCGGCCTCGACCACCAGCGCGGCGGACTCACTGAAGTCCAGCAGCGGCTGGCCGGGTTGCACCGTGTCGCCGACCTCGACGTGTACCTTCTGGATCACGCCGGCGAACTGCGCCACGCCCTGCGTGTCGCGCAGCAGCGACTGCAGCTCGCGGATATTGGCATCGGCGCTCTTCAGTCGCGTCGTCGCCTGGGCCAACTGGGTCTCGGCGCCGACCAGGTCGGAGGTGCGCTCCTGGCCGCGGCTGCGCATGCCCATCATGTTTTGCATCGGGTTGGTGAACATCTGGTCCATCATCGCCGGTACGCCCATACCCCCCGGTGCGCTGCCCGACGAGTTCGAGCGTGGCGAGTACAGTTCGCGATCGAGCTGGACCCGGGCGTTGCGCATGTCGGCCGCGGCCGCTTCGCGGGCCGCGACGGCGCCCTCGAGCCTCGCCAGCAGCGCGGTGTCGTCGAGTTCCACCAGCACCGTACCGGCCGCGAAGCGGTCGCCCTCCTGGCCTGCGACACGGGCGATACGGCCTGGCATCTGCGCAGTGAGTTGCAGGGTCTTGTCGGCGGTCACGGTCCCGGCAAAAGACAGGGTCGACGCAACGGCCTCGCGTGCCACCTCGTGCAGCTTGAACCCGTCGGGTGGATCGTTGGCCGCAGATGCCGCACCGGGGATTGTGAACAGTAGCGCGAGGACGACGGAATGAGACGACTTCACTTCACGGACTCCTGGGTTCGGTCGATGGACCATGGTGTCTGACGCGCATCTCGGCCCGCTCGGGCGGGGCGCGACACTTTCCGTCCGGTGCCGCGTGGACGGGTCTGCGGGCGGCGATGGCCTGGCCCGCATGAAATCGATCGGCGATTCTACATTAGCGCTTGGTTATAAACAAATTCTATTGCTTCCCAGGCACAGGGTTAGCGTTGTGCGCGCGCAGGCCAGCCCGGCCGCGCGGTGGTCATTCTGCGAGCCGCAGTGTTACAGTCCGTCGCGACCGGATCAGATTACCTAAACCTTCGCTTAACCAAGATCAGATCATGCAGTGGCAGGAACTGCTCTCGCGCGCCCGCCTCGGCTCGCCGGAGCCGCCGCGGGCCGCCTCCGCCCGCACGGACTTCCAACGCGACTTCGATCGGGTGGTGTTTTGTTCGGCGTTCCGTCGCATGCAGGACAAGACCCAGGTCTTTCCGCTGTCCAAGGTCGACTATGTAAGGACCCGGTTGACACACAGCCTCGAGGCCTCGAGCATCGGCCGCTCGATCGGCACCCTGACCGGCGAACAGGTCATTCGCCGCCATGCGCTGGACCAGTTCGACGCGGCCGACTTCGGCAGCATCGTCGCCGCTGCGTGCCTGGCCCACGACATCGGCAACCCGCCATTTGGCCACTCCGGCGAGGACGCGATCCGTCACTGGGCGCACGAGGCCGACTACGGCGCACGCCGGGTAGCCATGTTGCAGGGCAGCGAACGCGAGGACTTCCTGTCGTTCGAAGGCAATGCCCAGGGTTTTCGCATCGTCACGCGACTACAGAACCCGGACAATGTCGGCGGGCTGCAGCTGACCTGTGCGACCCTGGCCGCGTTCACCAAGTACCCGCGCGAATCCTGGCTGGGCGGCAGCCGCTTCGGCGGCATCAGTGCGAAGAAACAGGGTTTCACCGCGGCCGATCGCGGCGCCTTCGAACATGTGGCCGAGACGGTCGGTCTGATCCCTCGGGACACCCACCACGCGATGTGGTGCCGGCACCCACTCGCATTCCTGGTCGAGGCGGCGGATGACATCAGTTATCGCGTGATCGATATCGAGGACGGCTACCGGCTCGGACACTTCAGCTATCAGGAGGTGCTGGACCTGTTCTGGCCCCTGGTCGCAGACCCGGGACATCAGCGGCCACGTCTGGATCGGATACGCGAACCCAAGGACCGGGTCGAGTTCCTGCGCGCCAAGGTGATCAACGAGGTGATCCGACAGGTGGTCGAGTGCTTTATGGACAACGAGGACGACATCCTGGCCGGTCGTTTCGACGTGCCGCTGCTTGCCGAGCTGCCGGTGCGCCCTGAGCTCGACGCGCTGATCGACAATGCGCGCGAGCGGATCTACTGTGCGCCCGAGGTGGTCAGTATCCAGGCCGCCGGTTTTCAGGTGGTCGGCGACCTGCTCGAGCGCTTCACCCGCGTGGTCGACGATGTCGCGGACAAGGGCGAGCGCGCCTCGCCACGCAGCCGCATGCTGATCCGGCTGGTCCCAGAGCAGTTCATCGGCCCGGCGATGGTCCCGTCAGGGGACCCCTACCGGCGCCTGCTGCAGCTGACCGATTTCGTCTCCGGGATGACCGATTCCTACGCAGTCAGTCTGTACAAAAAGGTCACCGGCATCTCACTGCCGGGGGGGTGATCCATGTGCGGCCGTTATTTCCTGCATGCCACCGCGGACCGCCTGACCGAGCTGTTCGGTGAAATGCCGATGCCGCTGCTCGAGCCGCGCTACAACATCGCGCCGACCCAGCCGATACCGATCGTGCGCGAAGCCGCGGCCGGCCGGCGCGAGATGGTGCTGGTGCGCTGGGGCCTGGTACCCGGTTGGTCGAAGGGGCCGGATCACCGCTTCAGCATGATCAATGCGCGGGTCGAGACCGTGGCCCAGAAGCCGGCCTATCGCAATGCGTTCCGCTACCGGCGATGTCTGATACCGGCCGACGGCTTCTACGAGTGGCGTCCCGCCGCTGCCGGGAAGCAGCCGCATCTGCTGCGCGCGCGCGACGGCCGGCCGCTGGCACTGGCCGGCATCTGGGAGCACTGGCAGGACGCGAACGGAAACGAGCTGGAGTCCTGCGCGATCCTGGTCGGGGAGGCCGATAGCCAGGTCCGGCCCGTGCACGAACGCATGCCGCTGATCGTTGCGCCCGAGTCCTTCGGCCGCTGGCTCGATACCCACAGCCAGACGCCGCAGCCGCTCGAGGCCCTGCTGGCCGCACAGCAGCCACCGGAACTCGAGATCTATCCGGTCGGCCGGGCCGTGAACGACCCGCACAACGACACCGCGGGACTGCTCGAGCGCGTGTCGGGGGACGGCTGATGGACCCGGTCTCTCGGCTGCTCGACATCATGGCCCGGTTGCGCGACCCGCAGCGCGGCTGCCCCTGGGATCTGCGCCAGACCTACGCCAGCATCGTGCCCTACACGCTGGAGGAGGCCTACGAGGTCGCCGATGCGATCCAGCGCGGTGACATGGCAGAACTGCGCGACGAACTCGGCGATCTGCTGTTTCAGGTCGTGTTCTACAGCCAGATCGCGCGCGAGCAGGGTCATTTCGACTTCGACGACGTGGCCCGCGGGATCGGTGACAAGATGCTGCGCCGCCATCCTCACGTGTTCGGCGACGCCGAGTATCGCGACGAGGAGCAGTTGCGCCTCGCCTGGGAGCAGAACAAGGCCGATGAGCGGGCCGCCCGTGGGTCGGGTGCCGCAGACTCGCAGATGGACGGCGTGGCGCGCGCGTTGCCGGCACTGATCCGGGCCGAGAAGCTGCAGCGCCGCGCCGCGCGCGTCGGCTTCGACTGGCCGGAGGCACGGGGCGCGTTCGTTAAGGGGCTCGAAGAGGTTTGCTTTATCGAGGCCGAGCTGGAGGATGCCGAGGCCGAAGCCCGCCGG
>CBDTXT010000108.1:0-8535 GCA_965364465.1 uncultured Chromatiaceae bacterium | reverse complement strand
CAGCAACAACCTCAGCATGGTCACGTATACGATCAGCTCCGCCCATGCCTGCTCTCCCTCGATAAAGGACAGCCCCACGAAAAATAACAGGCCAGCCAACAATATTCCGCCGCCGATCTGCATCGTGAGAGTACTGCGGTCGATCGAGCGCTGTCGATCTTCCCAGGCATCCAGGTTCTGCTGCACCTGTAGCGAGTCGAGAAACACGCCGGTGGCCGCATCGGGCCCCGCCAGCAGCACGTACCTCGGGATTGAGTTGAGACGCTTTACAAGCTGAGAAACGCGAGTGTTCACGGTCTTTCGCGTTTCAGCCCAGCGTTTCCCCGCTGCGGCTGCTGTTTTTAGGGCTGGATACTGCGCGGCGACGATCGTGGAACCGACCAACATGACGACCAGGGTCATCGCCACGTCCAGCCAGAACAGGACCGTCAGAGATACCAGGAAGACCAGCAGCGCGCCGACGCCATTGGCGAGCAAACGGACCGCCATCCCGCAATAGCGGGCGTTCATGGTTACCAGGTGGATCAGCTTGTGTTCGGCGAGGATCTCCGCAGCCTGATGGGCCCGTGGGTCTGGAAGCCCTCCCGATACCAACAGTGCCTTTCTCGAGCACCTTTCCTCGAACAGCCGCGAGGCCCTTATCGCAGCGGACCGCGCGATATACTGGCTCGCCGCATAGAGCAGCAGCAGCGAGACCACCCCGGCAACGGTGACGAAGAGTAACTCGGACGAATGCCGTGCCGTCAGCGAAATACCGAGTACTTCCGTCGATGCGTCCGATTCGAGCAGGCTCACATACCAGTAGATCACGGCGACCGCACCGACATTTGCTGCAAGGCTGACGATCGTGGCCACGATGATGCTTCGCCAGTGCCGCGGCTCGCTCCGCATGCTGTCCTTCAATAGCCAGCCAAAAACAGAAACGTAGCGACGCGCTTGCGCCACAAGCTTTCCGACGCGCGCCGTGAACGCCGTCAAGTATCCCCCTCGCCGCGCCCCATCAGAGGGGCCTCCAGTCGCCGTCCATGCTTTATGTTGCCAGCCGGCGCCCACCCTTCGGTACGTCCGACAGGGTCGTGTTGGGTGGGCAATTCCGATCTGAACAACTCGCAGTGCAACACGTCGCGGATCAGCTGTTCCCAGGTTTGGGCGACCGTGACAACGTCGAGGCCCTGGACGCGCTGCACCGCGGCGGAGGACAGCCTGTCGCGGAGCTGCCCATCACCCATCAGGCGTCCGAGAGCCGCTGAAAGGCTAGCCACATCCTCGGATGGTACGAGAAGCCCCGTCGACCCGTTCTGGACAAACTCCAGCGGTCCGGGCGATGCGGTCGTGGCGACAATGCAGAGGCCACACCCCATTGCCTCGAGCATCGCGTTAGGCATGCCTTCAAAGCGCGACGGCAGAACGAAAATGCTGGCCTGGTAAAGCAGCTCAAACGGGTCGGACTGATGCCCGTGCAAGACCACACGGTTATCGATGCCGAGCGTTGCAGCCTGCGCTCTGAGCGAATCCTCCAGCGGCCCGCCACCGACGATGTCGAGCCTCCATTCGGGAAACTCGTCTGCGATGCGCGCGAAGGCGTCGAGCAGTACGTCGATACCTTTTTGGTGCACCAGGCGGGCAACGGCAATCAGGCGCGGTTGATGGCGCCGCCATTCCGCTGCGCAGGTTCGCAGCATCAGGGGGTTGGGCACTTGTCGTAGCCGCGTGCTCGGCACGTATGCGGCCAGCGTCTGCACCGCTCCCTGGCTATTGGCGGTCACCAAATCGGCACGCGGGTAAACGATGGGTCGCAGGCCTTCCCATGGAGGTTTCAAGGCCTGCATGGCAGGATCGTTCCGTTCCGATATGACCACTTTGCAGCGCAAGCGGTGGGCCGCCAGTATCGTCTGGATGTTCGTGGCGCCAAGAAAACTGATGATTACGCGAGGCTTGTGCCGCTTGAAGAGCGCGCGCAACCGCAACACGCAGTATCCAGCCCTAAAAACAGCAGCCGCAGCGGGGAAACGCTGGGCTGAAACGCGAAAGACTCGGTCAAGGTTCCGCAGATATGACTTTACCGCGCCTGCCGGTCTCCTGATTGGGCCGACAACAGTGCGCTTCAGTCGCAACAGGCCATCCAGACCCAGCTTGATGGCAATCGCGTGCAAACGCCGAAGCCGATGACGCCGACCCCGGACACCCCGGGATATGGGCTGCGCAAGCGACAGTCTAATAACCTGCGGACTCAATGTCTGCGCATCCGCCGGTTCGTCATAAAGGGTCAACAGGCCAATCTGCCGATCGCCCTTCTGCCAATGGTTGGCAAGTAGAGAGGCAACGCGTTGAGCACCTCCCGGCCCCAGGTGTGGAATCACAATCAGCAGATCGAACGGCCGCCCAAGCACCGCCGGCGATGGCTGCAGACCCGTGCCGGGCGGCTGTCCGTGATCACTACTCATCAGCCGTTTACGCGTTGGTCTGCGACGGTGGTTTCAGCGCGATTCTCTCGCCCGAATCCAGCCGCACAAAAAAGGGGCGCGATCCCGCGGCCGCGAAATACTCATCCACCGCCTTTTTCGAGCCGGCCCAAGTACCATAGTCGTCAATTATCAAGATGCCGCCGGGCACCAGCCGTGGATAGAGATGCTCTAGCTCGTGCCGGGTCGAATCGTGGAAATCCGTATCGAGTCGCAACAGCGCTATCCTCTCTGGAAGCGTCTGCGGTATCGTCTGCTGGACGTCACCTTTTACGAACCGAAGGTGTTCCCCTGGATAGTTCGTCGTCAGCATGTTCAGGCGCACCTCTTCCAGCGTAGCGAGGTTCCAGCTGCTGCCCTCCTTGGTGCGTGTTGCCTCCCATTTCTGGCGCGCAGGCGCCTCTCCGAACTTGAAATCACGGTCACTGGGGGCGCTCATGCCGGCAAAGGTATCGTACAGATACAGGGTTCGGCCCTGCCCACTCGCAAAGTGCAGCAGCGCGAAGGCCGCCATCATCATACTGCCCCCCCGCCAGACACCGCACTCGACCAGGTCGCCTGGAATCTGCTTCGACACGACATAATCCACGGCCTGATAGAGCCCGTACAGCCGCTCCATGGTCGTCATCGTGTAGGGAGCGCAGCGACCGTAGTATTCGACGAAATCCTGATCGCGGCTCATGTCACCACGGTAGCTGGACTTGACATCGCGTCGTACACGCCAACCCTGGCCCTTAGCCGCGCACCGGCAGAATACGTTTTGAGTCAGGAATTCTTCCAGACTGTACTCGGGGTACCTCGCGCGAATCTCCGGCGTCAGACGACCCGCCCCCTGTTCCGGCTTCGAGTGTTTTTCGGTCCACTCGATGATATCGAAGTGCTTCGCGGTGAGCGCGCGCAGCTCATGCAATCGAATGCGGTTGAGTCCCCTTTTTATGTAGTGATCGTCCGGCGCATCAAATGCCAGATGCGCCCAGTCGACGCAGTTCGATTGCTCACTGTTCTTTGAATCGACATCCGCGACATGCTTGGGAGACAAGTGATGGCCGTTCCAGCAATAGAAATTGTGGTGGTTGAAAATCAGCAGGCCGTCGCGCCTCAGCCGGTGTGCAATCTCGCAGAAGACCTGTTCGAGATCGGGCAGGTGCTCGGTGACATTGTGGAGAATTACAACATCGAACGTCTGATCGTTTGGCAGTGTCTCTACGCCGCCCGGGTGGAGTTCGACACGAGGCATGGCATTCATGATCTCGCGCCCGTTCGCCCCAAAGGCCGTCCACTGACCATTGCGCAGATCCTTCACCCGATCCCTTTCGAGGTCGACCCTCGGATCTACGCCCGTGTATGACCTCGCGCCAACCGTTACGTAGCCGATCGAGTGGATACCGGTACCGCACCCCACATCCAGTATATCCTTGCCCGAGACGTAGGCGCGTATCTGGCGCGGCCAGCCCATATAGCCGAACTCGGTGGCCCGCCGGATCAGTTGCGGCGCAAAGTTGCTATCGCGGTCGGGCGCCGATCGGTTGAACAGCCGGTACGCCTCGACGGAACGCCTGGGAACTTGGTGAAAACGACGCTTGACAAGGTCACGGCGCCACTCCGTAATAATTTGTTGAATGACGCGACCAAAAGACATGCCTGCCGCCGCGCGGCGAAACTGGCGGAACTGGCCAAGGAACCGCTCGTCATCCACTGCGTCGTGGGCGCTCAATTGTGAGATCTTTCCGTTGAACCATGGTCTTCGGCGGATTCTAACATACTGCTTTATCAACAGAATGCCGACCATGAACGGCCGCCGGCGAAGCGATTCGAACGGTGCTGCGCCTGTTAATGTGGCGACACGGCCCGGCACGCGAATCGGACCGGATGCGCCGCGTGCCCGCCGCCCGTCGACCATCTGAGTTCAGTGTGTCTGCCCCACCCTTGTCGGAGCAAAATGCACGTCTCGCAATCTTTCTGCCTTCGCTGGCCGGGGGCGGCGCGCAACGCAGCATGCTTTCACTCGCCGAGGGACTCGCCGCCACGGGTCTGCGGGTAGACCTGGTGGTCGGAAACGCGATCGGCCGGTTCCGCCGCCAGGTGCCGCAGGGCATCGACCTGATCGATCTCGGTGCCGCCCGGGTACTGGGCGCGCTACCAAGCTTGGTCAGCTATCTTTCGCGTGAACGGCCGGATGTGCTGATTTCTGCGCTAGACCACGCCAACCTCGTGGCAATCTGTGCGCGGTTGATCTCCCGTAGTCCGACACGCGTGGTCGTGAGCGTGCGCAACACGCTGTCCGAGAAGGTCCAGCAAAGCCTATCGCGACGGGAACGCATGCTGCCCTGGCTGGCTCGTCGCTTGTATCCGCTGGCCGAGGGCATTGTCGCCGTCTCGGACGGGGTACGGGACGATCTCGTCGTCAACATCGGGCTACCGCCAGGTTCGGTACAGGTGCTTCACAATCCCGTCCTCACGCCGCAGTTGACGAGGCTTGCCCGTATGGACCCGGACCATGCCTGGTTCAGGCCAGGCGAACCCCCGGTCGTGCTGGCCGCCGGTCGCCTGACGGACCAGAAAGACTTTCCGACGCTGTTGCATGCCTTCGACGAGGTCAGGCGGCATCACAGCTGCCGGCTGGTGATACTGGGCGAGGGGCCGGAACGTGCGGACCTGGAGTCCCTGGTCAGACAACTGGGGTTGCAGGACCAGTGCGACCTGCATGGTTTCGTCGACAACCCCTATGCCTTCATGCGCCGCGCACGCCTGTTCGTGCTCTCGTCCGCATGGGAGGGGTTGCCCGGCGTGCTGATTCAGGCCATGGCCTGCGGCACCCCCGTCCTGAGCACAGACTGCCCGAGCGGCCCAAGGGAAATCCTCGACGACGGCCGCCTCGGGGCCCTGGTGCCGGTCAGTAACCCGAAAGCGTTGGCAAAGGCGATGATCCATGCCCTGGAAACCCCTCCCGATCACGATGCCTTACGGGCGCGGGCCCAGGACTACTCGCTGGACCGGGTGGTTCGCGACTACTTGGGGTACCTGGGCATGGGCCCAGACACGCGTTCGACCTGATGCGGGTCATGCATCTGATCACCGGTCTCGCTCCGGACGGCGCACAGCACATGCTGCTCAAGCTATTGTCGGCGACCAGCCGGTGTCGGGTAGAACCACACGTCGTTTCCCTGACCGACCGCGGCGAGATCGGCGCACGGATCGCCGAACAGGGAATTCCGGTAGAGGCGATGAATTTGCGGGCCGGCGCCAGCGCGGCGCTGGCGGTGCCCCGCTTGTCACGCTTGATCAGGGCGATCGCGCCGGACCTGGTGCAGACCTGGATGTATCATGCCGATTTGCTTGGCAGGCTCGCCTGCGGCCCGAGCGAGCAAACGCCGTTGATCTGGAACATTCGCCATAGCGAATTGAATCCACGGGGCACCAAGCTCGGTACGCGCCTGGTGGCGCGCGCGAGCGCCCGCCTTTCCCATCGGGGGGTCGGTGCCATCGTGTGTGTCTCTGAGCGATCCCGCCGCATCCACGCCGCTCTGGGATACCGTCGGGACATCATGACCGTGATACCGAACGGGTTCGATATCGGGCGTTTCCGGCCCGACCCCGGCGCACGCATTGCGGTGCGCGAGGCTCTGGGGGTCCCCGATTCGAGCCCGCTGATCGGGGTCATCGCCCGCTATCACCCCCAGAAAGACCATGCGGGATTTTTCCGGGCCGCGGCCGAGCTGCGGCAGAGGCATCCCGCATGCCACTTGCTGCTCGCTGGACGCGACCTCGACCACGACAATGCGGAGCTCGACAGGCTGATCGTCAGACACGGGCTGGTCGGACGCATCCATCTGCTAGGGCAGCGCTCGGACACCCCGCGCCTGTTTGCCGCGCTCGACCTGCTCGTGTCGCCGTCGGCTTATGGCGAGGGCTTCCCCAATGTGATCGGCGAGGCCATGGCCTGCGCAGTTCCCTGTGTCGTGACAGATGTGGGCGACTCGGCACAGATCGTGGGTGACACGGGCCGCGCAGTCCCTGCGCGTGACCCGGATGCGATGGCCGCTGCAATCGCTGAACTGCTCGGCCTCCCCAGGCAACGACTGGAATCACTCGGTGCGGCGGCCCGCGAACGGATCGGCACTCACTATGGGCTTTCCGCGATCGCGACGCGTTACACAACGCTTTACGAATCGACGCTTGGCAAGCGGTGACGAGGCATTAGACGAGGAATGCCTGTGACCGGTCACGCGTGGTCTCTTGGCGCGGCCGAACCCATACGGGCAATCTCGGCATAGTAGTGCTGCTTGAAACGCCGCAGTATCGCGCCTGCTTCGGCTTCCTTGCCACCCACACGGTAGAGGGCCGCCCGGGCCAGCTCCAGGCTCGCTTCCAGGGTCTCGGAAACCGTGACCGCGGCCCCGCGCTGCTGCAGTTGCCGACACTGTGCGGCATCCGCTGCGCGAGCGAGGACCTCGACGTGCGGATAGGCCTGGTGCACGGCGGCGACCAGCCGCGCCGTATCGCGGAGGTCGTCCAGCGTCACAATCACGATGCTGCGCTCATCGATACCCAGGCCCCGCATTACCTCGGGTCGACAGGCATCGCCGAAGAATACCGGATGCCCCGCTGCGCGCTCGGCCGCCACCCGCTCTGCGTCCTTGTCGATTGCGACATAGGGCAGGTCCGCCATACTCAGGATTTGACCAATCCGGTGCCCGACCCGGCCGAAACCCGCGAGAATCACCCGCGCCGGCGCCGGGCGGTCCTCCGGTGCGGGCGGTTCGGGCCGCGCACCCGGCGGCCTGCGCACGAGGCGCTTCGCGATTTCGGCGACTGGCGGCGTCGCCAGCATGCTGAGCAGCACGACCAGCAACAGCTGCTGGAACAGGCCGTCCGCAAGCAGTTCGTTCTGATGCGCCAGCGCAAACAATACCAGCGCAAACTCGCCGCTTTGTGCCAATACCAGGGCTACCGCCAGCCCATGCCTGCGGTCCAGATTGAACAGCCGCGCGAGCGGCCACAATACCGAGACCTTCAGCGCCATCAGCCCGGCAACGAGGCCCAGCGAGACCAGCGGCTCTGCAATGAAATCGTCGAGACTCAGGGACATGCCCATCGAGACGAAGAACAGGCCCAGCAGCAGGCCGCGAAACGAATGGATCTCCGCCATGACCTGGTGACGATAAGCCGAGTCCGCAATCAGCAGCCCCGCCAAAAAGGCGCCCATGGCCATCGACAGCCCGATGTGCTCGGTCACGACCGCGGCGCCGAGGACCAGCAACACCGCCGAGGCGGTGAACACCTCCGGGCTGCCCGCCCGCGCCACGCGATGCAGCAAAGGATGCAGCAAATAACGGCCGCCGACGATGACCAGGGCGAGGATGATCAATGTCTCCCCGAGCGCCAGTGCCACGTCCATCCCGATACTCAGTTCGGGCATCGCGAGCAGGGTCACCAGGGCCAGCAGCGGCACCACCGCGAGGTCCTGCAGCAGCAGGACCGACAAGGAGGCACGCCCGTAGCCGGACGCCAGCAGTTTTTGTTCGGTGAGCAGCTGCAGCACGAACGCGGTGGACGACAGCGCCAACGCCGGCCCGATGAGGACCGCGGCCGACAGCCGGATGCCGAACATCCAGTGCACGATTGCAGTCAACAGGCTGCCGGTCACGACGACCTGCAGCGTGCCGAGACCGAAAACCAGTCGCCGCATGGTCCAAAGTCGCGCGGGGCGAAGCTCGATGCCGATCACGAACAACAGCAATACGACACCCAACTCGGCGAAGTGAGCGATCTCGCTGACATTGTCGATCAGTCCAAGGCCGGAGGGCCCGACCACGATCCCGGCGACCAGAAATCCCGGGACCGCGCCCAGACGCAATGCCTGGAACAGTGGCACCGTAATCACCGCCGCGCCAAGCAAGATGATCAGTTCGATCAGGTAACTGGATAACACCGCAGGTTCCCGCTGGTCCGGCCACACGTGAGCGATCAAACCGCGGTCGCTGGTCGAGGGAAACAGTATATCGGCCTCTTCGAGGCCGCACATGCCTAGTGGGCTGCTTGGTAAGTTCGGTTACTCTCAGAGCCCCGCTAC
>CBDTXT010000107.1:0-8552 GCA_965364465.1 uncultured Chromatiaceae bacterium | reverse complement strand
CGGGCCTCGCATATCAGGACTGGGTTTCTGATCACGGCCCGAGTATAGGCCTATACGGTCAAATACTGCTGGATCAGCTCGTCGTTCATCTGCGCCATGTCGCCCGCGGCAACCGCACGGCCCCGGTCAAGCAGGCAGAATCGATCGGCGACCTTGCGCGCGAACGGCAGTTTCTGCTCCACGAGCAACACGGTGAGCCCGAGGTCCTGATTGAGGCGACGCACAATGCTTCCGATCTCGGCAACGATATTCGGCTGTATGCCCTCGGTGGGCTCGTCGAGTATCAGCAGCCTTGGATCAGTCACCAGCGCGCGGCCGATCGCCAATTGTTGCTGCTGGCCCCCCGACAGGTCGCCGCCACGCCGACCGAGCATTTCCTTGAGCACGGGAAACAGCTCGTAAATGAAATCGGGAATCTTGCGCAGACCATCGCGCCTCGCCGGCAACCCGATCAGCAGGTTCTCCTCGACGCTCAGCAGTGGGAAGATCTGCCGGCCCTGCGGGACATAGCCGATGCCCAGCCGGGCCCGCTGCTCGGCCCCCACTGTCGCGAGATTCTTGTCCGCATACTGCATGCTGCCCGACTTGACCTTGAGCAGCCCCATGATGCACTTGAGCAGCGTGGTCTTGCCGACGCCGTTGCGTCCCATCAGTACCGTGCACTGGCCTTCGGGGACATCGAGGCTGAGATCCCACAGCGTGTGCGACTGGCCATAGTACTGGTTGAGTTGTTCGATTTTCAGCATCGCGGCACCTTCCCCGATGGGTAGGCGCGATAGACATTTCTGCCGAGCGTTCGCCGGTCTGCGTCCGCCCACCGGGCGCACGTTCCCGACGCACCCCGAAACGTGTGCGACTGACGACAGTACTGGTGGAGTCGCTCGATTTTCAGCATCGCCGCACCACAAACGCTAGTGTTCTATTCACCAAGATACACCTCCACCACCTTCGGGTCGTTCTGGACCTGATCCATATTGCCTTCGGCCAACACCGAGCCCTGGTGCAGCACGGTGACGCGAGAGTTCAGTGAACGCACGAAGTCCATGTCATGTTCGACCACCACCACCGAATGGTCTCCGGCGAGCGACGTCAAGAGTTCAACGGTACGGTCCATTTCCTGGTGGGTCATCCCGGCCGCGGGCTCGTCGACCAGCAGCAGCAGCGGGTTCTGCATCAACAACATGCCGATCTCCAGCCACTGCTTCTGTCCGTGCGACAAAGCGCCCGCCGGTCGACGAGAATCGTCCGCTAGACCGATCAGATTCAGCACTTCTTCGATGCGCTGTCTTTCCTGGGGATCCAGGCGTGCACGTAGGGTGCGCCACACGCCCTTTGGCCCCGCCATAGAAAGCTCGAGATTCTCGAAAACGCTGTGGTGCTCGAATACCGTGGGCTTCTGGAACTTCCGCCCTATGCCCGCTTGCGCGATCTCGGGTTCGCTCATCTGCAGCAGATTCATGCGGGCCCCGAACCAGCAGGCGCCGGTGTCCGGACGGGTCTTCCCGGTGATGATATCCATCATCGTGGTCTTGCCCGCCCCGTTGGGCCCGATCAGACAGCGCAGCTCGCCGGCGTTGACGTAGAAGTTCAGATCGTTGATCGCCCGAAACCCGTCGAAGGTGACCGAGACGTCTTCCATATACAGTACGGTCCCGTGCGACAGGTCGAGGCCCTCGACCACCTTCGGCACCATGAAATCGAATACGCGGTCACGTCGGAACAGGTCCTGCACCGCGCTCATGCGAGCGTCTCCGTCTTGCGCCGCCACAACCCGGCGATGCCGCGCGGCAGCAGCAGCGTGACCAACACGAACAATGCGCCCAGCGCGAACAGCCAGACTTCCGGGAAGGCGGCAGTGAACCAGGTCTTTGCGTAATTCACGCCGATCGCGCCCAACACCGCGCCATAAAGCGTTGCGCGGCCACCCATTGCGACCCAGATCACGACTTCGATCGAATTGAGTGGCGCGAACTCCCCCGGGTTGATGATCCCTACCTGGGGCACGTAGAGCGCCCCGGCGAGTCCGGCCAGCATCGCCGAGAAGGTGAAGATCGCGAGCTTCACGTGTTCCACCTTGTAGCCAATGAAGCGGGTACGGTCCTCGGTGTCCCGAATCGCCACCGCGACCCGGCCAAGGCGCGAGTTGACCAGTGCACGGCAGGCCAGATAGCCGAGCGCCAGCGCAACACCCGAGGCGATGAACAGCCCGATGCGCGTGCTATCAGACTGGAGGCTGAAGCCGAGTATGTCCTTGAAATCGGTCAGGCCGTTGTTGCCACCGAAACCCATTTCGTTGCGGAAGAAGGCCAGCATCAGCGCATAGGTCAAGGCCTGGGTGATGATCGAAAGGTAGACGCCGGTGACGCGCGACCGGAAGGCCAACCAGCCAAACACGAAGGCGAGCAGACCCGGGACCAGAAACACCATCAACGCGGCAAACCAGAACTGGTCGAATCCATACCAGAACACGGGCAACTCCTGCCAATTCAGGAACACCATGAAATCGGGCAGCTCGGGGTGGCCGTAGACACCGCGCTCACCGATTTGTCGCATCAGGTACATGCCCATTGCATAGCCGCCCAGTGCGAAGAACGCGGCATGGCCCAGGCTCAGGATGCCCAGGTATCCCCAGACCAGGTCTACGGCGACCGCCAGCAATGCATAGGTCAGGTACTTGCCGATCAAGGTGACGCTATAGGTGGACAGGTGCATCGGATGGTCGGCGGGCAGGCCGTTGAAGATCGGCACCGCAACGAGCGTGGCCAGCAAAATGAGCAGGAACACCTGCCCGCCGCGGTCGCCCTTGAGTATCCGTGAGATCAACATGCCGAAATCAGCCCTCCGCCGCGCGGCCCTTCTGCGGGAATAGGCCGCGCGGCCGTTTTTGAATGAACAGAATGATGAAGACCAGCACTAGGATCTTCGCCAGGACCGCTCCGGCCCAGGGTTCCATCAGCTTGTTGGCGATGCCCAGACCGAGGCCACCGATCAGCGTGCCCCACAGGTTGCCGACGCCGCCGAAGACCACGACCATAAAGCTGTCGACGATGTAAGCCTGCCCAAGGTTCGGTCCGACGTTGGTGAGCTGCGACAGGGCCACGCCGGCGATCCCGGCGATGCCGGAACCGAGGCCGAAGGTCAGCGCGTCGACGCGGGCCGAGCGCACCCCCATCGCACGCGCCATCGCCCGGTTTTGCGAAACCGCACGGACCTGCAGGCCGAGCCGCGTGCGCTTGAGCACGAAGAACAGGCCGGCAAACACGAGGAGGCAAAACACGAATATGTAAAGCCGGTTGTAGGTCAGTGACAGCACGCTGTTGATCTCCCATGAACCACTCAGGAACTCAGGATTCGACACCGGGACGTTTTGCGGTGAGATCAGTGTCCGCACCAGCTGTTGCAGTATCAGGCTGATGCCGAAGGTGGCCAGCAGGGTCTCGAGCGGTCGTCCGTACAGAAAACGGATCACCCCGCGCTCGATCGCGATCCCGACCATCCCGGACACCAGGAACGCAGCGGGCACCGCGAGCAGTATGGACAGACCGATCATATCCGGCATGGCCTGCTGTATCAGGTAAGTGGTATACGCGCCCAGCATGATCAACTCGCCATGCGCCATATTGATCACACCCATTACGCCGAAAGTGATCGCCAGGCCGATCGCCGCGAGCACCAGCACTGAACCGGCACTCAAGCCGAAGAACAGCGTCTCCAGATACCCATAATATCGGGCCCGAACCGCAATCCCTTCGAGCGCGGCCGAGGCCTCTGCACGAACCGCGTCTTCGGGGTCGTCCTGCGCGAGGCGCGTCAGGCCGTTGCGCACCGCGGGTTCGAGGCTGTCGGCTACCCGCGCTATCGCCGCCAGTCGCTGCTCGGGATCCGGGTCGCTCAGTGCGGAGAGCGCGGCCGCGGCCTGCATGGCCTCACGGACCTTGGGATCCTGCTCGTTCTCGAGCAGCCGGGCGAAGAGCTCGGCGTGTTCCGGCTCACTGTCGTCAAGCATCGCGTTGACCGCAGCAAGCCGCACCGCCGGATCGGGGTCTGCCAACTCCAGCTCGGCGAGCAGGCGGCGAACCTGGCCGCGCATCGCGTTGTTTATCGCGAGCTTGCGGAACTTGCGTTTGCTGAACGGTCCGTAGTCCTCGTCGGTCAGGGCATCGATTGCGATTCGGCCGCCGTCCTGCTCGCGCATCCAGACCAGGCGTTTGTTTTCTTTCAGATAGCGCAGTTCACCTTCGACCAGGCCATGCAGCAGCTCGGTAAGCCGGGGATGGCCAGTTTGGGCGAGCGCCGCGACACCTTGCGATTTGACGCCAAAGTCGCGATCGAGGATCTGGGCAAAGGCCGCATCGAGGGCAGGATCATCGGTCTCGACAATAGCGGCGAATAGTGGGGACGCGAGACACAGCAGCAGCAGGGTCACGACAGCTCGTAACATGGGATCGGGCTTCTTTGATTGTTGGTTTCGGCGAAACGTGGCGCCGGTGCTCGCAGCACCGGCGCCACACGCTTGCACAGCGTCTTCAGATCAGTAGTTCTGGCCCGAACACTTCGCGCTCTTGACGTTGTAATTGCCACAGGAAAGCGGCTTGCGCCAGTCGGCGATCAGGTCTTTCGACCCCTCGAGGTAGTCAGACCAGGCATCGCCGACCACTAGGCCCGGGGTCTGCGAAACGATCTGAAACTGACCATCGTCCTGGATCTCGCCGATCAGCACGGGCTTGGTGATGTGATGGTTCGGCATCATCGCCGACAGCCCGCCGGAAAGGTTCGGCACCGCGACCCCGATGATCGCTTCGCCAACCGCATCCGGGTCGATCGTGCCGGCCTTCTTGACCGCCTCGATCCACATGTTGAAGCCGATGTAATGTGCCTCCATCGGGTCATTGGTGACGCGGTCCTCGTTCTTGATAAAGGCCTGCCAAGCGTCGATGAAGGCGTCGTTCTGGTCGCTTTCGACGCTCATGAAGTAGTTCCAGGCCGCAAGATGTCCGACCAGCGGCTTGGTGTCGATCCCCGACAACTCCTCTTCCCCGACCGAGAAGGCCACGACCGGAATGTCCTCGGCCGAGATGCCCTGGTTTCCCAGCTCCTTGTAGAAGGGCACGTTGGCGTCGCCGTTGATGGTCGATACCACCGCGGTCTTCTTGCCGGTCGAGCCGAATTTCTTGATATCCGCGACTATCGACTGCCAGTCTGAATGACCGAACGGGGTGTAGTTGATCATGATGTCGTCGGACGCTACGCCCTTGGCCTTCAGATACGCCTCGAGGATCTTGTTCGTGGTACGCGGGTAGACGTAATCGGTACCGGCCAGTACCCAGCGTGAGACGCCCTGCTCCATCAGGTAGTCGACCGCGGGAATGGCCTGCTGGTTGGGCGCGGCCCCTGTATAGAACACGTTTTTCGAAGACTCCTCGCCTTCGTATTGCACCGGGTAGAACAGCAGGCTGTTGAGTTCCTCGAACACCGGCAGCACGGATTTCCGTGAGACCGAGGTCCAGCAGCCGAACACCGCGGCGACCTGTTCCTTTTCGATCAATTCACGGGCCTTTTCCGCGAACAGTGGCCAGTTGGATGCCGGGTCGACGACGACGGGCTCGAGCTGTTTCCCGAGCAGGCCACCCTTCTTGTTCTGCTCTTCAATGAGCATCAGCATCGTATCTTTCAGCGTGGTCTCTGAGATGGCCATGGTGCCGGACAGCGAGTGCAGCACACCGACCTTGATGGTGTCGGCCGCCTGAATCGCGGTGGTGACACCGAGCGCTGTGAGAGCGGTGATCGTCAGCGACAGTCGACGAAAGTTGTTGGCAAGACGCATTATTGGATTTCTCCCCTTGCGGTTGAGTTGGGGCTGTCGACTGGCCGATACCGCGTAGTGCCTCGACACGGGGCGCTCTGATGCGCGGGGCTGAACCGGCCTGGCCCAGAATTGCGACAGCTGCCTGTTAGCAGCAGAAGTTATGCCAAGTTTCCAACGCGTTGTTTTTTAAATGGAAAAGTCGGGTGCGGGCGTGATGCCAACGGATCGCAGGGCCAATCTGGTGCAGCCGACCCAAGTCGGCGCACCAGCCTAAGGCGTGCCGACGGGCAGCCGGCACGGCCATGGCAACGGCCCGTCGTCAATCCCAATCGGTCTGGCGCATTTCGAGTGTCGGCCGGCCGGCAATGTCGAACAACACCAGCCGCGTACGGTCCCTCTGATAGCTGCGCGCGCCCTCAAGCGCCGCGACCAATGCGGCCTCGCGCCGCATCACGCTTTCCGCGCAGGTCGTGCGCGTCATGGCAACGGGGCCGAGTAGCAGGCCGCCATCGCCGGCCTGGTACTCGGCCATCAGGCGGTTGCAGCCACCGAAGCCTTCCAGTCGACCCCCGCTGCGAAACTGCACGAACGCGCGCGTCTCCGGAGGCACCTCGAGCCCGCCAATGCGCAAAGGCTGCCACTCGCTACCGGCCAGCGGGGCGGCCCCGACCGCTAAGGTAATCAACAACAGCGCAAGCAACGTAAGCCGCGACCAAGCCAGCTGTGCGCGAACGTTCATCTGCCAACCTCCCGAGCGGTGGCAGAAAAGATAGCAGTGTCGGGCGGGATCGAGAAGGCCCGGACGGCCAGTCGCCGCTGGGGCCGGGCCCCCTCCGGGCGGCAGGGCGGCTTCGTTCAGACCTTGGCGAAGTCTGCAAGTACGACCGCGTCGTCGTCCGCGTCTGCCTCGGTCGGTTCGAGCGCGAGACCGCTTCCCCAGTCGATGTCGCTGGCGACCTTCTGGCCCGCGTTGTCGGTCTTGATCTGAATTTTCACGTTGCTGGCCGAGTCGGCGAATTCGATCGCCGTTTCTTCGCTGATACGACCCTGCCGATAGAGGCTGACGAGGTGCTGGTCGAAAGACTGCATCTTGTACTGGCCGCCGCGCTCGATCGCATCCTTGATGTTGCCAATCTCCATCTTGGAAATCAGATCCGCGATATAGCCCGTGTTGATCAAAACCTCGACCGCAGCCACCTTGCCACCTTCTTTTCCCGGCACCAGCCGCTGGCAAACGATGGCGCGCAGGTTCTGCGCGATACGCTTGGCCTGCCCCTCGATGCCATCTTTCGGATAGAAGCCGAGGATCCGCTCCATCGTCGTCATCGCGTTGTTGGCATGCAGGGTGGACAGGGCGAGATGTCCAGTGTTGGCGAACTTCAACGCGAATTCCATCGTCTCCAGGTCGCGGATCTCGCCCATCAGGATCACGTCCGGCGACTCGCGCAGCGCAGCCTTCATACCGGTGCTGAACGAGGTCGTGTCGGTCCCGACCTCACGCTGTGCGACGATCGCCTTCTTGTGCTGGTGCACGAACTCGATCGGGTCCTCCAGGGTCAGGATGTGCCCACCGGCGTTGCTGTTCCTGTGGTCGATCATCGCAGCCAGGGTGGTGGACTTGCCCGAGCCGGTCGCCCCGACCACCAGGATCAGACCGTTGCGCTGCATGACCAGTTCTTCGAGGATCTTCGGCACACCCAGGCGCTGGACGCTGGGCACCTCGGTGTTGATGTGGCGCAGCACGAGCGACGCCTCGCCACGCTGGCGGAAGGCGTTGCCGCGGAAACGACCGATGCCGTTGTAGGAAAGCGAAAAGTCCACCTCGCCGTGCTCTTCCAGGTGCTTGAGCTTCTCGTCGGTCAGAATTTCACGGATTGCGCGGTCTGCATCTCCCGATTCGAGGGGTTCACCGAGCTGTGCGAAACCCTTCGGGGTCTTCATTGAAATCTTGGCCCCGGTGTACATGAATACGTCGGCGGCATTGTTCTTCACCATGATCTGAAGAACGCGCGGCACATCGATTTGCGGCATGATTCCTTCGCTCCTTTCGCATTGCCGGAGGGACGGACGGCAGGGCCCCAGGGGCCGGCGGCGGCCGTCTACTTGATCGTCCGGTAGCTGATACCGATATGCCGTTTATCGGTGCAGGGCGGCAAAACTTTGCCGGTGCCGGGCATCCTGCGAACTAAACGTCACGCGGCGCAGGAGCGGGCCGTTAGAACGGCCATATTGTCAGTGGGCGCTTACTTACTTATTGTGCTCTCCGCTCCAGGCAGCGCACCGATACGGCCACGCGGCAAACCATGTCCGCTGCGGGTCATGCCGCCCGACAGCGCGCGAGGACCGTCAGGGGCCGGCGAACGATCCGTGGATCAGGTCGGGTGGTCCCAGCGACGCCACGGAGAAACGGCATAGCGCACACCCCGGCTTGGTTATACTGACGCGCTCGGTTTACTTTTCGACTTCGCCACCCCAGCGGGTGCCCGGTTACCGCTCGGCCGACATCGCGGAAACTGAGCAGGCGACCCGCACCCGACCAAGGACGTTACGATGCTGATCCGACTCTTCCTGGCAATCCTGCTGCTCGCCGGCGTCTTCGGCGGGATCTTCGGCTGGAAGCAACACGCGGCGCAGCAAATGGCCGCAGCGCAGGCCGGTGGGCCACCCCCGGCGGTGATCGCCGCCGCAAAGGCCGGTTTCGAGACCTGGCGACCCTAGCTACAGATCGGCGGCAGCCTGACCGCAG
>CBDTXT010000106.1:0-8574 GCA_965364465.1 uncultured Chromatiaceae bacterium | reverse complement strand
TTCTCAGCGCGCCACCCTGGTTAACGACAAAAATTGCAGGTATGCCGCGGCCGTTCTCGCTCAGGGCACCAGGTATCGCCCGGCCGAGCCGATAGCCAAGGTGAGCAGTCCGATCAGGGTATTGATGCCGACCAGCAGCCGAATCTGCGACAAGGCCTTGCCGCCGGCCGGCCAGTCCTCGGCAGCCACCGCGCGCTTGAGCCTCGCATAAGGGGCAAAGAACACGTGGAGGAAGATCAGCATCATCAGGATGCCGAGCCCCAGCATCGCGTGGACATACAGGCCGACGTTGCCCATGCCGCCGTATACGCCGAAGATGATCCAGAACCCGCTGGCGAGTATCACCAGGATGCTCGCCCACACCCAGGGGAAAAATCGGCCGAACACCCCGACCCACAGCTTCAGCCGCGCCGGCGGCTCGAGCGCGCTGGCCGCGACCGGCCGAAGGCACACGTAGGCGAAGAACATGCCGCCAACCCAGATTACCGCCGCGATCACGTGCAGCGCCACAGCCAGACCCATCATCGAATCACTCCACAGATATACCGAATAGTGTTTTCATTCTACGGTGCCGGGCGATCTGGGACACCACACGCTCACAGCGTTTATGATCCGCCGACTGCTTCACGAACCAGGGTTCGAACATCCCATGGACAACAGCCATCGCCACATCGCGGTCCTCGGGGCCAGCCCGAAACCGGCCCGCTACGCCAACCAGTGCCTTCACCTGCTCAAAGAGTACGGCTTTCGCATCACGCCCGTGCACCCGCGCTTCGAGGAAATCGAGTCGCTGCCGGTGGTGGCGGGCCTGGGCCTGATTACCGACCCGGTCGACACGCTGACGCTGTACGTCGGCCCGAAACTGCTCGAACCGCACGGCGAAGACATCGTCCGGCTGCGGCCCGGGCGCGTGATCTTCAATCCCGGCACCGAGAGCCTGCCGGTACAGCAGCAGCTCGACGCGGCCGGTATCCCGTGGATCGAGGACTGCACACTGGTGATGCTACGCAGCGACAGGTTCTGACCGGCGATGTTCCTCGGCCTGGCCCTGATCCTGGGCGCGCTGCTGTGGGCCCGTGATATCCGGCGCAAGTCTCCGCACGGCCCTGTGAGTTTCCGCGGGCCCTGGGTGATGGGCAGCGTCGGTGTCTGCGTCTTCCTCTTCTATCTCTGGCTGGTCACGCATGAGGCCTGGGCAGGATGAGCCGCGCGCAGCGCGGCGCGGCGGCGCGATCACCCTACATCACGCGTGCCGGCTGGGAGATGCTGCATCATGAGCAGGAGTCCCTCTGGAAGAAACGGCGCGAGGTGGTCAAGCACCTGTCGGCCGCCGCCGCCGAGGGTGATCGCTCCGAGAATGCGGAATACATCTACCGCAAGAAACAGTTGCGGGAGATGGACCGGCGCATTCGCTATCTGCAGAAACGCCTGCCCGATCTCAAGGTGGTGGACCGCGTGCCCGAGGAGACCGACCAGGTGTTCTTCGGCGCCTGGGTCACCCTCGCCGCCGGCGGCGAGCTGAGCGTCTACCGGATCGTCGGCGCCGACGAGTTCGACCCGAAAAAAAACTGGATCAGCGTGGATTCTCCGATGGCTCGTGCACTGCTCGGGCGCAGGGTGGCCGACACGGTGACGGTGGCGACCCCCGGCGGCCGCGTCGAGCTGCTCGTGCGCGAGGTCGGTTACTCGGATCGCGAGGGTTGATCAAGCGATGTAGCCGAGCGCGGCAGCCGCCAGGTACGCGATGCTGAAGCCCACCAGCCCGATACTCCAGACCTGGAGCCAGAGCACCCGCCCCCTGCGCGACAACCACCAGAGCGCGAGACCGATCAACAGCGCAAGTGCGACGGTAAAATTGAGCATGAAGTGCAGGCCGCTGCTCTGGGAATAGACCGGGAGTTCGGCCGATGCGATGCCCTCGGTCGCCTCGTAGCGCATCAGATCAGCTCCACGTCCGCTACCACGTCGACCAGGGCCGGACCGGCGTAGGCGAGTGCGCGTTTCAATGCCTCAGACAGGTCTTCGGCCGATTCAACTCGGATACCCAGCCCGCCGCAACTCTTTGCGTAGGCCGCAAAATCGGGGTTGCGCAGAGCAGTCTGCCAGACCGGCCAGCGGCCAGCGCGCTGCTCCTTGCTGATCTTTCCAAGCTCGTCGTTGTTCAACAGCACATGGGTGATGTTCATTTCGTACTGCACCGCGGTGGTGAACTCCGCCATGTATTGTCCGAACCCGCCGTCACCGCTGACCGAGATCACCTGGCTTCCACGGTATTCCGGCTGCACCTGGGTCGCCGCCCAGGCGCCCATCGCAGCCGGGAAGGCGAAGCCGATCGAACCAAGGTAGCCGGACATCAGTACGCGCTGGCCACGGCACTCGAAATAGCGTCCGAAGGAATAGGTGTTGTTGCCGACATCGACGGCGATCACGGCATCCGAGGGCGCGAGTTCGGAGAGCGCCTGGAACAGGCTGGCGGAGTTGACTCCGATACCGCGGTCGCGCTCGCGCCTCGAGGCCTTCTCGTCACGCCAGATCTGCCAGCGTTCCGCGAGATCCGGCTGCTGGTCGGTCGAGCCGGTGTCCTCGGGCAGGGCACGCCACAGCCACTGCGCGGTCAGGCCGATCTCGCCGAGCACCGGCAGTTCGACCGGATGGAACTTGCCCAGCGTCATCGCGTCGAAGTCGACCTGGATGATCGCTTTGTTCGATGCGATGCCCGTGTGATCGGAGAAGCTAGCACCGAACACCAGCAGCAGGTCACTCTCGTTCATGCACCAGCTCGCGACGGGTGTACCGCTGCGCCCCAGCACGCCCCCGGCCAGCGGGTGATCGTCGGCGATCTGGCCCTTGGCCTTGAACGTCGTCAACACCGGCGCCTTGAGCTTCTCGGCCAGCCTGACCACGTGCTCCATGCGGCCCAGCGCGCCGTATCCGACAACGATCACCGGGCGGACCGCGTCCTTGAGCCGTTGCAGTGCAGCGGCCAGGGTATCGGTCGCCGGCAGCATGTGACGGTCACCGAGACGGCCGTCCGGGCCACCGGCCGCAGTCCCCTCATCGGCCGGCACGGTCTGTACCTCGTCCGGGAAGATCAGATGCGACACGTTGCGCTCGACGATCGCAGTCTTGCACGCCAGGTTCATCAGCTCCGTGTGGCGCGAGTCGCGCAACACGGTCTGGCTGAAGGTCGCAACCGGCGCGAAGGCCGAGGCCAGATCGATCTCCTGAAACGCCCCCGGACCGAGCACCTGGGTGTTGACCTGGCCGGTCAGCGCCAGGATCGGTGCACGATCTACCTTGGCGTCCCAGAGACCGGTCAGCATATTGGTCGCACCCGGCCCGGCGATGCTCAGGCAGGCCGCCGGCCGGCCGCACAGCTTGGCATAGCCGGAGGCGGCGAACGCGGCCGCCCCTTCGTGACGGATGCCGATATACCGGAGCAAACCCTTTTCCTGCTGTAGGCGCAGCGCATCTGCGAGACCCAGGTTGGAGTGCCCCACCATCCCGAACACGTGGGTGACGCCCCAGTTGACCATCGTCTCGGCCATCAGGTCGCTGACGGTGGGCTGGTGCACGGTGGACTCCTGTACGCCGACGTAGACGCCGTCGTCGCGCTCCTCCACCGGATAGGTGGCCACCCCATCGTCGTGCGCCCCCGGAGACTTACCGGTCAAGGGGTGAAAGTCCCAACCGTGCCAGGGACAGCGCAGCCAGCAATCGGCATCGCCGTCGTTGCACTCGATACTGCCCTCGCCCAACGGACCACCCTGATGTGGGCAGGCGTTGTCCAGCGCGGCTATCGTGCCCTGGTGGCAGGTCAATGCGAGGCTCTGACTGCCCGCCTGCACCGCGCGCACCTCACCCTCGCGCATCTCGCCGGGCTCGGCCACCTTGTGCCACACGGTCTGCAGGCCATCCTGTGCATCGAGAGCTTCCTGGCCGATCTGCTTGTGTGCGCCGTCGCACAGCGGCGGGCTGCCGGTCCGCTTGCACTGGCAGAAGAAAAAACGGCCGTCCTTGTCCGCAGTGAACTCGATCGGCGTAAAGTCGCTGCCCTGGTGCGAGCCATCACAGAACGGCTGGTTCTTCGAGCGGCCGCAGGAACACCACCAGACCGTTTCCCCGGCCGTCAGCTCGACCGGTTTTGGCTTGGTATCGGCGATATAGGGTTCGGACATGACGGGCGACCTCCGGCAGGATGATGCGTGTTGAGATGGTGTCCAGGCCAGACTCTAGGCGCGTCGGCGCGTGACATCAAACGCTGCGCGAGCGCTGAAGCCGGGTGCACGGGTCCGAGGAACGCCGAAACGATCCGCGATGCAGAATCAAGCGATACCCTGCAGCCTGCGGGTCCCGCTCGGGCTGGAGGAGCCGATCGCCGGCGGTCCGCCCTCTGGGCAGTTCAATCGGGAGTTTGTTCGTCAACCGGGACTGCGCGGCCGCTGAGCACCGCGCCGGAGGAGACGGCCGCCTCCCAGCCGCAGATCGCGGTCTTGCGCCCGCTGCCCCAGTGATAAGTACCGAAATCTCCGGTTGCACGCAGCACGCGGTGGCACGGGATCAGATAGGCCACCGGATTATGCGCGAGCGCGCTGCCGACCGAACGCGCCGCGCCCGGTTTTCCCGCGACCCGGGCAAGCTGACCGTAACTCAGCAAGCCGCCGAACGGCACCCGCAACAACGCGCGCCACACCTGGACCTGGAAGTTGCTACCACTAACCCAGACAGAAAGGCGGCTCCCTGCCGCGTCCGGCGATCGGGTGAAAATCGCCGACAGCGTCCGCTGTGCCTCTGCCGGATCCTCCACCAGAGACGCCTGCGGCCATGCCGCTTGATGCGCCTTGACCCAGCCGCCGAGTTCCGCCTCGCCGGGAAATGACAGATGGCAGACACCACGCACGGTCGTCGCGACCAGCGCATTGCCGAACGGTGTTGGAGCGACGCCGTACCGGATGGTCATGCCGGCAGCCGCACGCCGGAATTCACCCGGCGACATCGCCTCCATGTTGACGAATAGGTCGTGCAGTCTGCCCGGACCCGACAGCCCGGCGTCCAGCGACAGGCTGATCAGATCGCCGGTGTCGCGCATGCGCTGCTTCGCATTTTCCACGGTGAGGAATTGCAGGAAACGCTTCGGACTTATCCCGGCCCAGCGACTGAACAGGCGCTGGGTATGTGACTCGCTCAGACCGAGGTGCGCGGCCAGCTCTCGCAGCTCCGGCTGCCTGGTGCGCTGCGCGTGCAGGTAGGCTATCGCCCGCTCGATCAGACGGTAGGCCGCATCGTCAGTCGGGTCGTGTGGCCCGGCGAATGATCCAGGACACTGGCTCATACCCCGCACTGTAGCGGGCGCGCCGGGCCCCGCCCACCCGATTCGTGCAGTGGATACTGTATTGACACTCAATCCGTGGGCGAAACCGGGGCAGAGCGGCCATTAAGCTGTCGCTGTCGCAAACACCGGGCAACGGAGCGAAGGACCCCTTGGACTCGATCACGCAAGCGGCACTGGGGGCCGCGGTCGGCGCGGCGGTGATGGGACGCACGCGCCCGCTGTGGCAGGGGGCGCTCGCCGGCGCGCTGCTCGGCACCTTGCCGGACCTCGACGTGTTCCTGGACAAGGGCGACCCGGTTCGCAACATGGTGTTGCACCGGGCGGAGACCCACGCGCTGTTCTGGCAGGCGCTCGCATCCCCGCTGATTGCCCTCGTGCCCTCGGCGCTGACCCGGACCCCGGCGCTTTTCGGTCGCTGGTGCTTGGCGACCTTGCTGGTGTTGATCACGCATTCGCTGCTCGATGCGATGACCGTCTACGGCACGCGGTTCGGACTCCCGTTCACGGATCATCCCTTCGGACTCGGCAGCCTGTTCATTATCGACCCGCTGTATACGCTGCCGCTCGTCGGCGGCCTCGCCTTAGGCCTGCTGCGGCGCAGCGAGGCGGGTCGCCGCTGGAACGCGGTGGGCCTGATCCTGTCAACGCTGTATGCCGGCTGGTCGGTCGCGGCCCAGGCCCACGTCAGCGAACGGGTGCGCGCAACGCCCCAGGCACAGGGCCTCAGCGCCGAGCGTATCCTGGTTACCCCGACACCATTCAACACCCTGCTCTGGCGCGTCGTGCTGCTGCGCGAGGACACCTATGACGAGGCCTTCGTGTCGCTTCTCGACCCAGTGGTCGCACCCGACCGCCCGATCCGCTTCGAACGGTTCTCGCGGGGCGCCGAACTGGAGCGGGCGACGGCCGAATTCCAGGATGCAAATCTGATCCGCGAGTTTTCCAAGGGCTTCTACGCCTTGTCGGACGACGGTCACCAGGTGCGGATCACCGATCTGCGCATGGGCCTTCACCCGTTCTACGCGTTCGGGTTCATATTCGCCGAGCACCAAAGTGAACCGCTGCGTGCGATCGACCCGGTACGCGTATCGCGACGCCTGCCATTCGGGCCGGGGACCGAATGGCTCTGGCAGCGACTGCGTGGGCAGGATCTGCCGCCACCCGGGCGGATTCGGTAGTATGCTGCGGCCCGCGGTTCGTCGATCGGGAGGGGGCTATGCGCGAGACAGCAAGCGCCAGGGTGCGCCTGGGAGAATGGGTCGAGTCCGAACGAATTCAACGGATCATCGTCGCGCTGATCATCATCAACGCGGTCACGCTGGGCCTCGAGACCTCCTCGCGCGCGATGGAGGCCGCTGGCGGCTTGCTGAAGCTGATCGACCGGCTGCTGCTCGGCGTGTTCGTCGCCGAGATCCTGGCCAAGCTCTATGCCTTCGGTGGCCGTTTTTTCCGCAACCCCTGGAACCTTTTCGACTTCTTCGTGGTCGGGATCGCGCTTATACCGGCGAGTGGGCCGTTGACGGTTCTGCGGGTACTGCGGGTCTTGCGCCTGGTTTCGATGGTCCCGCGCTTCCGCTTCGTGGTCGAGTCGCTGCTGCGCGCGATCCCGGGCATCCTGTCGATCGCCGGTCTGCTGGTGATCCTGTTCTATGTGGCGGCCGTGATGGCGACGGGGCTGTTCGGCGCGGGGTTTCCGGACTGGTTCGGCAGTATCGGCAAATCGATGTACACGCTGTTCCAGGTCATGACACTGGAGAGCTGGTCGATGGGTATCGCGCGGCCGGTGATGGAGGCGTATCCCTGGGCATGGGCCTATTTCGTGCCGTTCATACTGATTGCCACGTTCACGATGCTGAATCTGTTCATCGCGATCATCGTCAGCACCATGCAGGCGATGGTGGACGAGCAGAGGGACCAGGAGACCGCCGAGATCGGCGCACTGGTGCATCACGAACACACGGAGCTGAAGAAAGAACTGCGAGCGGCACGAGACGAGATCGCGGCGCTGCGCGAGGCCCTGACGGGCTATGCAGGTAAAGACAATGGCACAGCCGAGAAGCCCGGGTTGCCACCGGCTGGCGGCACCTGACACCAAAGGACAGAGGCCAGGTGAATCGATGTGATTCGCTCGACCCGTGCGCCAGTAGCGCGACTTGTACCGGGATCAGATTGACCAGTAAGCCGTCGGCATCCGCCCGTCGCCTTCGGCGGCAATCGGCACGACCCGTCAAGCGGCCGCGCCGCGGCGTCGCATCAGGATGCCGGCGATCAATATACCGAGTGTCACCAGTGCCACCATCACGGTGGCGAGGGCATTGATCTCGGGACTGACGCCGAGGCGTACGCTCGAATAGACGACCATCGGAAGGGTCGATGCGCCCGGTCCCGAGGTAAAGCTGGCAATCACCAGGTCATCCAGCGAGAGCGTGAACGCGAGCAGCCAGCCAGCCGCCAGCGCAGGACCGATCAGCGGCAGCGTGATCAGGAAAAACACCGTCCAGGGCCGTGCCCCGAGGTCCATTGCGGCCTCTTCGAGCGACGGGTCAAGGCGCACCAGGCGCGATTGCACGATGACCGCGACATAGGCCATCGAGAAAGTGACGTGCGCGATCGTGATCGTGGTCATTCCGCGACCGGCCGGCCAGCCGACAAGCTGCTCCATGGCAACGAACAGCAGAAGCGAGGCCAGACCCAGAATCACGTCGGGCATGACCAACGGGGCGCCGACCATCAGCGCGAGCACCGAGCGGCCACGGAAGCGGCCGAAGCGCACCAGCGCGATGCCGGCCAGCGTCCCGAGCACCACCGCCAGCGTCGCATTCATCACCGCGATGCGCAGACTGACCCAGGCAGCGCCTAGCAGCTGCTCGTTGTTCAGCAGGCTCAGATACCACTTGGTCGAGAAGCCGCCCCACACGGTGACCAGTCGCGACTCATTGAACGAGTAAATGATCAGCGACACGATCGGCGCGTACAGGAACGCATAGCCGAAGGCCAGCAGGCTGAAGACGAGCGTGGGACGCCTGGCGCTCAATGGCCTGCCAAGCACGCGATGCTTGCGCGATGCGGGGGCGCGGTCACGTGCGCTGTCCCGTCTCACGAAAACGTTCGAACAGCAGCACCGGCGCGACCAGCAAGGCCAGCAGCGCAACCGCGACCGCGGCCGCAACCGGCCAGTCGCGGTTGCTGAAGAACTCGGTCCATAGCACCTTGCCGATCATCAGACTGTCGGGACCACCCAG
>CBDTXT010000105.1:0-8649 GCA_965364465.1 uncultured Chromatiaceae bacterium | reverse complement strand
CCGCTGGTCCCGATCGGGATGTCGAAGTCCACCTTGTCGTACGCGGCATAAGGCTGCTTCTTGCGCAGATCCCAGGCAATCCCCGACCCTCGCAGCATCGGCCCGGTGAAACCCAGCTGCATCGCGCGTTCCGGTGTGACCACGCCGATACCGACCGTTCGCTGCTTCCAGATCCGATTGTCGGTCAGCAGCATTTCGTATTCGTCGACGAGTCCCGGAAAACGATCGATGAAGTCTTCGATGAAGTCGAGCAGCGAGCCCTCGCGCGCCGCGTTGCGGCGCCTCGCCTCGGCCGAGCTGCCGAACTGGCTCTCTTCGTAGCGCGGCATCCTGTCGGGCAGGTCGCGGTAGACGCCGCCGGGGCGGTAGTAGGTCGCGTGCATGCGCGTGCCGGACACAGCCTCGTAGCAGTCCATCAGATCTTCACGTTCGCGGAAGCAATACAGGAACATGGTCATCGCGCCGACATCGAGCGCGTGCGTGCCGAGCCACATCAGGTGGTTCAGGATACGCGTGATCTCGTCGAACATCGTCCGGATGTACTGCGCACGTTCCGGCACCTCGACACCGAGCAGTTTCTCGATGGCGCGCACATAGCCGTGCTCGTTGCACATCATCGAGACATAGTCGAGCCGGTCCATGTAGCCGATGGACTGGTTGTAAGGCTTGCTCTCGGCGAGCTTCTCGGTGGCACGATGCAACAAGCCGATGTGCGGGTCGGCGCGCTCGATCACCTCGCCGTCCATCTCCAGGACCAGGCGCAACACCCCATGTGCTGCCGGGTGCTGTGGCCCGAAGTTCAGCGTGTAATTTCGTATCTCGGCCATGGCTATTCGTCAGCCTCCGCGGCCGGCGGCTCGGGTTTCCACCCGGCCTCGTAACGACTGTCCTCGCGAATGACGCGCGGCACCAGGGTGCGCGGTTCGATACTCACTGGCTGGTAGACCACGCGCTGCTGCTCGGCGTCGTAGCGCATCTCGACCTGGCCGATCAGCGGAAAGTCCTTGCGGAAGGGATGGCCGATAAAGCCGTAATCGGTCAGGATGCGGCGCAGGTCCGGGTGGCCCTGAAACATGATGCCGAACAGGTCGAATGCCTCGCGCTCGAACCAGAGGGCGCTTGCCCAGATGCCGACCACGGAGTCGACGATTGGCCGGTCTGCGTCCAGAAAGGTCTTCACCCGCACGCGCACGTTGTGCGTGATCGACAGCAGGTGGTAAACCGCGGCGAACCGGTTCTTGGGATCCATTTCCGGCACATCGCGCACCGCCGCGCGACCGAAACCGGCGTTCGCGGCCTTGCTCGTGACCCACTCGGAATGGCCATAGGTGGCATAGTCGACGCCGCAGACGTCGATGCATTCCTCGAAGGCCAGTGCACGCTTCTCGCGCAACAGCCTCATCACTTCGATCAGCCGTTCGCGCGGCACCGTCAGAGTGATTTCGCCCGAGGCACGCTGCCAGCGGCAGTCTTCGAATTCCTCGAGGTGCTCCTCTAGCGCCTCCTCGAGTTCGTCTAGGCGGTCTTCTGGGCTCATTGAGTATTTTCCAGCGGATTTAACGGGCTATGGTGTTGGTCTGGCGGATCTTCCTCTGCAGTTGCAGGATGCCCCAGAGTAAGGCCTCGGCCGTCGGCGGGCAGCCAGGCACATAGACGTCGACCGGCACAATACGGTCGCAGCCGCGCACCACCGCATAGGAATAGTGGTAGTAGCCGCCGCCGTTCGCACATGAACCCATCGAGATCACCCAGCGCGGTTCAGCCATCTGGTCGTAGACCTTGCGCAGCGCAGGCGCCATTTTGTTCACCAGGGTCCCGGCGACGATCATCACGTCGGACTGCCGCGGACTGGGGCGAAAGACCATGCCGAAGCGATCGATGTCGTATCGGGCAGCGGCCGCATGCATCATCTCGACGGCGCAGCAGGCCAGACCAAAGGTCATGGGCCACATCGACCCGGTGCGCGCCCAGTTGATCACGCCATCGAGCGAGGTGGTGAAGAAACCCTTGTCGAGTACGCCCTCTATTCCCATTCCAGCGCCCCCTTCTTCCACTCGTAGATGAAGCCGACCACGAGGATCGCCAGAAAGATCATCATCGCCCAGAAGCCGACCATGCCGATCTGGTCGAGGACCACGGCCCATGGAAACAGGAACGCGATCTCGAGATCGAAAATGATGAACAGGATCGCCACCAGATAGTAGCGCACGTCGAATTTCATGCGCGAATCCTCGAATGCCTCAAAGCCGCATTCGTAGGGCGAGTTTTTTTCACTGTCGGGTCGATGCGGGGACAGTACGAATCCAAGGCCGATCATCGCCGCGCCGACTAGGGCCCCGATGACGATAAATATCAGAACCGGCAGGTAGTTCTCGAGCATTCGACTGTTCTCCCGGGAGACGTCGGGGCGGTATGGATTCGCGAGGGATCCCATTTCGGGTGACTCGAAAGCATAGCGATCGCAGCCCGCGAGTGTCAAATCAGGCTTCCAGACCATCTGTTTGTTTTTAAAGGGTAAACATTGCTTTTCTTAGACATAAAAAAACGGTATCGCCGAGTACCCGGCAATACCGTTGATATGTGGTGCCGAAGGCCGGACTCGAACCGGCACGGCTTTCGCCACTACCCCCTCAAGATAGCGTGTCTACCAATTTCACCACTTCGGCTGAATCTTGCCCGACGGTCGGCTCACTGCTCGACCTGGGGCACGTCACTACCGGCCGGTTCTGCGGCAGGCATCTCAGGCACGACCGGCATGTCCGTCAACGGTGGAACCACCTCCGGCGTCGTTTCCACCGCCGCCGGCTGCGTGCCTTCCATCAGGGTCGGCGGCTCGGTGCTCTGCATTGCGAAATAGGCCAGCGTAAGGCTGGTCAGGAAAAACAGCGCCGCCAGGACACCGGTCGTACGACTGAGAAAATTGGCAGCACCGCGCGAACCGAACACCGTGGACGAGGCGCCGGCACCGAAGGCCGCCCCCATATCGGCACCCTTGCCATGCTGGATCAGGATCAATCCGACCAGACCGATGGCCAGGAAAAGGTGCACGATGACCAATACGGATTCCATCAACAACCCCCGTTATTCAACGATTTGCTGCGCTGCAGACCGCGAGAAAATCGTCCGGCTTCAATGAAGCACCGCCGATCAGCCCCCCGTCGATGTCCGGCTGCACGAGCAGCTCGGCGGCATTTTTTGGGTTCATGCTGCCGCCGTAGAGCAGACGCACACCGTCTGCGACCGCCTGACTGCCGGCCGTGAGTCGGCCCCGAATGAAGGCGTGGACTTCCTGGGCCTGCTCGGGTGAAGCGGTCTTGCCGGTACCGATTGCCCAGACCGGCTCATAGGCGATCACGCCCTCACCGAGCTTGTCGATGCCACACTCGGCGATAACCGCATCCAGCTGGCGGCCGACCACCTGCTCGGTGATATCCTGCTCGCGCTCCTCGAGCGTCTCGCCGACACACAGGATCGGCACGAGACCGGCCGCGCGTGCGGCAGTGAACTTCTGCGCAACGAGTTCATCGGACTCGCCGTGGTAGGCGCGCCGTTCGGAATGGCCGATGATCACGAAGCGGCAACCGTAATCCTGCAGCATGGACCCCGCGATCTCGCCGGTATAAGCACCGGAAGCATGGATCGACAGGTCCTGACCACCCCAGGCGATCGGCGTACCGTCCAGCTGCGACTGGGTCTCGGGGATGTATATCGCGGGGGCACACACGGCCACTTCCGCAGTGGTGACTTGGCCAATCCCGGCCTTCAGACCACCCAGCAGCGCGGCGACGCTCGCGCGCGTCCCGTTCATTTTCCAGTTTCCGGCCACCAGCGGCTTGCGCATCTCCCACTCCCCTTGAAATCGAGGCGCAGTAGCTTAACGGTGCGGGGCCGTCAAATCAATGCTGGCGCGAGAGGCGCACCGGCGCCGGCCGCGTCAGCCGACGACCTCGGCGCGGACCGCGTCCGCAATCGCATTCGCGTTGGCGGCCACCTGCCCGGCCTCGCGCCCCTCCACCATCACGCGGATCAACGGCTCCGTGCCGGACGGGCGCAGCAGCACGCGGCCTTCCGTACCCATTTCGCACTCGACCGCATGCACCGCGTCGTTCACGGCCTGGCAGCGCATCACCTCCGAGGCCCGCGCGGCGCCGAGCGGCACGTTGATCAGCTGTTGGGGAAACTTCGCCATGCCGCGCCGCAGCTCGCCCAGTGTCTTGCCGGTCTTGTTGATCTCGGCCAGGACCTGGAGCGCCGAGACGATACCGTCACCGGTCGTCGTGCGGTCGCGGCAAATGATGTGCCCGGACGGCTCGCCGCCCAGGGTCCAGCCCTGCGACGTCAGGCGTTCGAGGATATACCGGTCGCCGACCGCTACCCGCTCGAAGCCGATGCCCAGTTCGCGCAGCGCCACTTCCAGCCCGAGGTTGCTCATGTGCGTACCGACCACGTCGCCTGCCAGGCCGCCATTGGTCGTGCGCGATCGCGCGATGATGAAGAGTATCTCGTCACCGTCGACGATCTGGCCGGATTCGTCGACCATGATCAGGCGGTCTCCGTCACCGTCCAGCGCGATGCCCAGGTCGGCCCCGTTCACCCGCACCGAGCTCGCCAGTGCGCGCGGACTGGTCGCCCCGAAACCGTCGTTGATGTTCAGTCCATTGGGTTCGGCACCGATGGTGATGACCTCGGCCCCGATCTCCTCGAGTACCGAGGGCGCAATGTGATAGGTCGCACCATGTGCGCAATCCACGACAACCTTAAGGCCGCGAAAATCCCATTTCGACGGGATCGTGCTCTTGCAAAACTCAATGTATCGCCCGCGCGCATCTTCGAGGCGCTTCGCCTTACCCAGCCGCTGCGAGCTGACCGTCGTCATCGGCCTGTCGAGTTCGTGCTCGATCAGCTGTTCGACACGATCCGGCAACTTGTTACCGTCTGCGGAGAAGAACTTGATGCCGTTGTCTTCGTGCGGATTGTGTGAGGCGCTGATCACGATGCCCGCGCTCGCGTGCAGCGTCCGCGTCAGGTAGGCGATCCCCGGGGTCGGCATGGGGCCAAGCATCCGGATGTCCACGCCGGCCGCCGCCAGTCCCGCCTCCAGGGCGGCCTCGAACATATAGCCCGAGATGCGGGTATCCTTGCCGATCAGTACCTTGCCGCCGTTCTCTCCGCTCAGCACGCGCCCGGCGGCCCAACCCAGCTTGAGGACGAATTCCGGGTTGATGTGCCCTTCGCCGACACGCCCCCTGATGCCATCGGTACCGAAATACTTGCGTGTCATTACTGCCCCTCGAATCCTCGTTACCGCGAGGAGGCCGGGTCCGCACAGACGCCGGGTGGCCGTGCACCAGCCGTTTGGCCTTTCCGAGCGTACGGCACGCTAATCCCCGTTCCCTGCATCCCACTGTTCATCTGTGACCGCGCGCCACAGTTTCAACGCATCGACCGTCGCCGCGACATCGTGCACCCGGACAATCCGGGCACCGCGCTCGACCGCAATCAGCGCCGCCGCCACCGAGGCCACGAGGCGCTCGCCAACCGGCCTGCCCGTTACCGTACCCAGCATCGACTTGCGCGAGATCCCGACCAACAGCGGAAGCCCGAGTTGGCGGAAGTGGCCCAGGCCGCGCAGCAGCGCGAGATTGTGCCGCAAAGTCTTGCCGAAGCCAAAGCCCGGGTCTATCAGCAGACGCTCGCGAGCGATCCCCGCGGCCACGCACGCACCTACACGATTGTTAAGGTATTGCAGAATATCGGCAAGCACATCCTCGTATTGAGGTGCGGCCTGCATGGTTCGGGGTTGCCCCTGCATGTGCATCAGGCACACCGGCACGTCGAGCGTCGCGATCGTTTCAACGGCCCCGGTGGCGCGCAGCGCGGAGACATCGTTGATCATTCGCGCACCGGCCGTGACGGCCGCCCGCATCAGTTCGGGTTTACTCGTGTCGACCGAAACGGGCACCTCGAACTCGGCGGCAACCCGCTCGACCAGCGGCAGGACCCGGTCCATCTCCTCTTCCAGCGACACCGCAGCGGCCCCGGGTCGCGTCGACTCGCCACCGATGTCGAGGATATCCGCCCCCTCTTCGACCATCCGCGCCGCCTGCGCAAGCGCGTCTTCGGGGGCAACGAAGCGGCCGCCGTCCGAGAACGAATCGGGTGTCACGTTGAGGATGCCCATCACGCGCGGCACGGAGAGATCGAGGGGCAGACCTTGCAGGGGGGGCATTGAAGGTATCGTTCGAGGGTCAGCACGGGACGGATAGGCCAGCCGGTGGCCTGCAAATCCGCGCTTCGACACGGTGGGCGGGGTCGCGGCGCTTGTCGCAGGGCCGTAATGCGCGGAGGCCGGGAACGTCGCCCCGGCCTCCGCCAGCAATCACAGGATGCGGCTCAGTGCTGGCCGGCAGGGCCGCCAATCGGCGACTCACCCCCGACATCTTTGCCGTCCTCGGCGGTCGCGCCACCGCTGGGGCGACCCGCCTCGGAGTCGTCATCCCAGCCGGCCGGTGGCCGTGGATCCCGTCCTTCCATAATGTCGCGGATCTGGTCGCTGTCGATGGTCTCGTACTTGATCAACGCCTGCGCCATCGCATGCAGCCTGTCGAGATGCTCGTTGAGGATCGAGGACGCCCGCTCGTAGTTGCGGTCGATGAACGCCCGCACCTCCTCGTCGATCGCATGCGCCGTGTCGTCGGACAACGCCTTGTGCTGCGTCACCGATCGTCCGAGGAACACCTCCCCTTCGTCCTCCCCGTAGGCCAGCGGGCCCATACGGTCGGAAAGGCCCCATTTGGTGACCATGTTCCGGGCAATCTCGGTCGCCCGCATGATGTCGTTCGACGCGCCCGTGGTCACCGACTGCGAACCGAAAATCAGCTCCTCGGCAATCCGCCCACCGAACAGGCTGGAGATCTGACTCTCCAGGTGCTCTTTGCTGTGGCTGTAACGGTCCTCCTCTGGCAGGAACATGGTCACGCCCAGCGCCCGCCCGCGCGGAATGATGCTTACCTTATACACGGGGTCGTGTGCAGGCACCTTGAGGCCGACGATCGCATGCCCGGCCTCGTGGTAGGCGGTGAGGCGCTTTTCCTCTTCCTTCATCACCAGGGACTTGCGTTCGGCCCCCATCATGATCTTGTCCTTGGCCTTCTCCATGTCGTCCATATCGACCAGGCGCTTGTTGGCACGGGCGGCGAACAAGGCCGCTTCGTTCACCAGGTTGGCCAGATCGGCCCCCGAGAAGCCCGGCGTGCCGCGCGCGATGACCGAGGGCTTGACGTCGTCGGACAGCGGCACCTTGCGCATGTGCACCTTCAGGATCTGCTCGCGGCCCAGGATGTCCGGCAGACCGACCACGACCTGACGATCGAAGCGGCCGGGTCGCAGCAGGGCCGGGTCGAGTACGTCTGGTCGGTTGGTCGCGGCAATCACGATCACCCCTTCATTGCCTTCAAAGCCGTCCATCTCGACCAGTAGCTGGTTCAGGGTCTGCTCGCGCTCGTCATGACCACCGCCCAGGCCGGCCCCGCGATGTCGACCGACCGCGTCGATTTCGTCGATGAAAATGATGCATGGCGCATGCTTCTTGGCCTGCTCGAACATGTCGCGCACCCGCGACGCACCCACACCGACAAACATCTCGACGAAATCCGAACCGGAAATCGTGAAGAAGGGCACCTTTGCCTCGCCTGCGATTGCACGCGCCAGCAGCGTCTTACCGGTGCCCGGAGGGCCGACCATCAGAACGCCGCTGGGGATCTTGCCGCCGAGCTTCTGGAATTTAGACGGGTCTTTCAGGAAATCGACCAGTTCCTTGACCTCGTCTTTGGCCTCCTCGCACCCGGCAACGTCGGCAAACGTGACCTTGACCTGATCTTCGGTCAGCATGCGAGCCTTGCTCTTGCCGAAGGACATCGCGCCACGCCCTGCCCCGCCGCCCTGCATCTGCCGCATGAAAAAGATCCAGAGGCCGATCAGAATGAACAACGGGAACCAGTTGATCAGGATCTGCCACAGGATGGAGGGCTGCTCTGGGGGCTTGGCGCGGATTTCGACGCCCGCCTTCAGCAGGTCGCCGACCAGCCCGGGATCGCTCGGCGACTCCGTGGCGAACCGGCTGCCGGAGGTCATCACGCCGTCGATTCGACCATCCTTATAAATGGTGACACTCGAGACGTTCTTGCGCTCGACCTGTTCGAGGAATTTCGAGTACGAGATCTGCGGCGCACCGGTCTTGGGTGCCGTGAAACTGTTAAATACAGTCATCAGTACGACAGCGATGATGACCCAGAGAACAATGTTTTTGGCCATGTCGTTCACGGCATTTTCCTCGTGCCAAATCGGCGTTGCCATCCGGCTCGTCGGCCGGACCACTAGTTAAGACGTCGGTAACGCCCAGGGTGTGCTATTTACGCTTTTTTGTAACCTACTACGAATGATAGTTCCCGGCTACCAGATAAACCTCGCGGCTATTGGCCCGCGAGGCTTTCGGCTTGCGCGTCACTGCGCGGCCGAATCGGGACTTGACCTCGCGCATCCAGGTGTCGAATCCCTCGCCATGAAACACCTTGCAGACAAAGGCGCCACCGCGGCGCAGGCGGTGGGAACAAAAATCCAGCGCCAGTTCACTCAGGTACATCGCCCTCG
>CBDTXT010000104.1:0-8697 GCA_965364465.1 uncultured Chromatiaceae bacterium | reverse complement strand
ATCGATCACGCAGCGCCTCCGCGTCGCAAACCGGGTAATAGCCGGGGTAGTCGGCGCCGAGCAGCCCGATCGAACCCGCGATGTCGGACGCAATGACCGGCAGTCCGGCCATGACGGCCTCAGATATTACGTTGGCGCCGCCCTCCATCACGGAAGGCAGGACCAGCAGGTGCGAGCGGGCGTAGACACGCCGCAATTCGGCGTGCGCAATTTCGCCGTGCCAGCGGTACCGTGGATTGACCGCCATCTCCTGCCGCGCGGCCGCAGCCCAGTCGTCGGTATGAGCGCCGCCATAGGCGTCGACCCGGATGCGACTGGCCGACGGCAGCTCGCGTACCGCCAGCGCCGGACGCAACGGGTCCTTTTCCTCGCGCAGGTGCCCGGCAAAGCAGACGCGAAAGCTGCGCCGGGCCGGCCGGCGGTGCTCCAGTGGCCGGGCGGACTGCACGATCACGTGCAACCTGCCACGCAGCCGCTCGGGCAGGACATTGCCGACCAGCGCATGCAGCCCGATGATGTGATCCGCGGCATCCAGCGAAGCAAGCGTCGTCTCGCGGTGGCTGTGGATGAACCGGTAGGCATCCGTGCCGGTCAGCACGACGAGCAGCGGTCGCGACGGATAATCGGCGGCAAAGCGCGCGATGGCTTGCGCGCTGCGCCAGGCGTGCAGCGCGACCATCAGGTCGGCCGGCTCGCCGGCGTAGTCTGTGGAAACCATGACCCGATGCCCGAGCCGGCGCAGCATGGCCGCCCAACGGTTCGCCGAGGCCCTGTTGCCGGCACGCGACCCATGCGGCGCCGGTGTGACGAGTCGTATGTTCATGTGACATTCCGCGGCATCCCTGCGACCATAGCACGCCCCTGTGTGACAGCATGATCGCGGTATGAGCCAGTTCCTGATTCATGACATGGAAGACGCGCGCCGGCGCACGCTCACGCTCGTCGACGGGCTGGACGCGACGCAACTCGTCGGACCCAAGCTGCCCATCGTCAACCCGCTGTGCTGGGAGATCGGGCACGCGGCCTACTTCTACGAGTACTGGATACTGCGCCAGCATCTCGGCCTCGAACCCGTGGTCGCGTCGGTCGACAGCCTTTACGATTCCATCACGATCGCGCACGACGACCGCTGGGACCTGCCGCTGCCCAGTCTCGAGGACACGCTGGCCTACATGCGCGAGGTGCATGACCGGGTGCGGCGCCGCGTCGAGGACGATGGCCCGGATGCCCGGCGCGATTATCTGCTCGAGTACGCGGTCTATCACGAGGATATGCACACCGAGGCCTTCACCTATACCCGGCAGACGCTCGCGTACCCGACGCCAGCCATTGGTGCGGTGCCGGATGCGCTGCTGCATGGACGGCTGGCCGGCGATACGCAAATCCCCGGCGGCATTTTCATGCTCGGCGCGACACCGCAGGACGGCTTCGTCTTCGACAACGAGAAATGGGCCCACCCGGTCGAGGTGAGACCCTTCGCGATTGCGCGTGCCGCGGTCAGCAACGCGGAGTTCGCCGCCTTCGTCGACAGCGGCGGCTACCTCGACGAGCGCTTCTGGGACGCAGCCGGCCTGTCCTGGTTGCGCGATTCGGGCCTCGAGTGCCCGCGCTACTGGCGACGCGGTGCCGACGGCTGGGAGATGCGCCGCTTCGACCGCTGGGAACCGCTGCCGCCGGATGCAGCGGTTGTCCATGTCTGCTGGCACGAGGCCCAGGCATACTGCCGATGGGCCGGGAGGCGCCTGCCCACGGAGCTGGAATGGGAGGTGGCCGCTGCGGGCCAGCCGGACGCACAGGGCGGCCTGTCCGGCGAGAAGCGCCGTTACCCGTGGGGGCATGCGGCACCGGCGTCGCACCTGGCGAACCTCGACGGTCATGCACTGGGCACGATCGCGGTAGGCGCGCTACCCGACAGCGACAGCGCCTTCGGCTGTCGACAGATGATCGGCAACGCCTGGGAATGGACCCAGGATACGTTCGGGCCCTATCCGGGGTTCACCCCCGACATGTACCAGGACTATTCCCAGCCCTTGTTTGGTGTCACCAAGGTCTTGCGCGGCGGCGCCTGGCCGACGCGCGGGCGCATGATCCGTAACACCTGGCGGACCTATTACGGCCCGGAGCGCAACGATGTGTTCGCCGGATTCCGGACCTGCGCACGCTGAACCCAAGACCGAAACCGCAAGACATGACCGAAAAGCCTCCTGACAGCCGATGGGGCGCGCGACCGGCGTACCACACGACCCGTACCGAGGCAGCGATGCCGCGTGAAACGGCCGGCCAGGTCGCGCAGCGGTTCGCCGTCGAATACCCGTGGCCGGTCGCGGATCGGCCGTTCAGTCTTTGCCTGCCGCACACCGGAGATGCGCATGAAAGCTGATACGCCGGTCGTCAAAGACATCGTCCTGGTCGGCGGCGGGCACGCGCATGTCTCGGTGCTGCGCATGTTCGGCATGAAACCGATGCCCGGGGTACGCCTGACCCTCGTCACGCGTGACATCCACACGCCCTATTCGGGCATGCTGCCCGGTTACGTCGCCGGCCATTACGACTACGACGACGTGCACATCGACCTGGCCCCCCTGGCGCGTTTCGCCGGCGCGCGGCTCTACCATGGCGAGGTCGACGGCATCGATCCGGACGAACGCCTGATTCAGGTGCCCGGACGCCCACCGGTGCACTACGACCTGCTGTCGATCAACACCGGTTCGCGCCCGCGTACGATCGACGTACCCGGCGCACTGGAGCACGCCCTGCCGGTCAAGCCGATCGATCGCTGGCTGCAGGACTGGAAGGCGCTGCAACAACGCGTGCTGAACAGCCAGGGAGACTTCCGCGTGCTCGTCGTCGGCGGCGGCGCCGGCGGCGTGGAATTGGCGCTGTCCACCCAGCACCGCCTGCGCGGCCTGTTGCGCAAGCAGGGCGACGACGTGGCGCGCCTGCACTATGCGCTGCTCACCGACGGGCCGGAGATCCTCCCAACGCACAACGCCGGTGTCAGGCGTCGCTTCTCGCGCGTGCTCGCCGAGCGCGGCATTGCGGTGCAGCTCGACAGCCGGGTGGTCGCGGTCGAGCCGGATGGCGTGCGTGTCGCAAGCGCTGATTTCCGCCCCGCGGATGCCGTGCTCTGGGTAACCTATGCCGCCGCGCCGGAATGGCCGCGCAAGTCGGGTCTGCGCGTCGACGAGGAGGGGTTCATCGTGGTCGACCGTGAGCTGCGCTCGGTCTCACACCCGGACATATTCGTCGCCGGCGACGTGGCTGCCATGCCCGATCCGCGGCCCAAGTCGGGCGTGTTCGCGGTGCGCCAGGGCCCGATACTTGCCGCAAACCTGCGCCGCGCCGCGGCCGGCCGCGCGCTCAGGCCCTACCGACCGCAAAAGCACTTTCTCGGCCTGATCAGCACCGGCGATACCTATGCGGTTGCGTCACGCGGCAACTGGTCGTGGGAAGGCAGGCTGCTGTGGACCTGGAAGGACTGGATCGACCGGCGTTTCATGCGGCGTTTCAACGAGCTGCCGGAGATGGCGCAGGAGGCCGGACCGCAACTGGGCGGCGTCGCCGACGCAGAAGCCATCCGCGAGCTTTCCACGCTGGCGATGCGCTGCGGCGGCTGCGGCGCGAAGGTCGGCAGCACCGTGCTCAGCCGGGTCATCAACCGTCTGCCGGCACAGCGCCGTGACGATGTGCTGATCGGCCTGGATTCACCGGATGACGCCGCGGCCTTCGAGGTGCCGCCGGGCAAGGTGATGGTGCAGAGCGTGGATTATTTCCGCGCCTTCATCGACGACCCCTACACTTTCGGCCGCATCGCCGCCAATCATGCCCTCGGCGACATCTTCGCGATGGGCGCCGAGGCACAGTCCGCACTGGCGATCGCGACCGTGCCCTACGGGCGGGAACAGATCGTCGAGCAGACGCTATCCGACCTGATGATCGGCGCCCTGGATACGCTCGCGCCGACCGGGGCCGTGCTCGCCGGAGGGCACTCCAGCGAAGGCGCCGAACTCGCCTTCGGCCTGACCGTCAATGGACTGATCGCCAAGGACGCCCTGCTGCGCAAGGGGGGCATGCAGCCGGGCGACGTGCTGATCGTGACCAAGCCGATCGGTACCGGCACCCTGTTTGCCGCCGACATGCGCGGCAAGGCAAAGGGACGCTGGGTGGACGCGGCGATCCAGTCCATGCTGGTCTCCAACCAGGCCGCCGCGTCCTGCCTGCACCGGCAGGGGGCAACGGCCTGCACCGACGTGACCGGCTTCGGCCTGCTCGGGCACCTGGTCGAGATGACGCGCGCCTCCGATGCCGACGTACGCCTCGAACTCGCGGCGGTGCCGCTGCTCGACGGCGCGGAACAGACCGTCGCGGCAGGCATCCTGTCATCGCTGCAACCGCAGAACGTGCGCCTGCGCCGGGCGGTGCGCGATGTCGACAGCCTGGCCGACCATGCACGCTATCCGCTGTTGTTCGACCCACAGACGGCAGGCGGCCTGCTGGCCTCGGTGCCAGCGCACAGGGCGCCAGCCTGTCTCGACGAGCTGCACGCGCTGGGCTACCCGCACGCCGCCATCATCGGGCAGGTCGAAGCGCGATCGGCCGAAACGGCGCCGATCCAGGTCATCGTCTGACCGCTTGCCGAGCTACCCGCCCGCCGCCTGCGCGACCTTCGGTCCGCCACTGTCGAACACCGCCAACAACAGCAGTGGCAGTTCGCTGATGTGCCCAAGCGACAGCTGTGGCGGGTTCATGCCATCGACGAAGCCGTGTAACCGCAGGCGCTCGGCGATCGTCGCATTGCTGGTGATGATATGCACCGGGACATTCCAGGTCGCGCCAGGCCCCGTGATGCCCCCGGCCGGCTGATGATCGCCGATCAGGATCATCAGCGACTCGCGCGGCTTCGGCAGCGCCTGGTAGCCGGTCAGCCATTCGAACGTGTATTCGAAGGAGTTGATGTAACCCTGGAACAGTCCGTGCCAGTCGATTGCGTCGGCCATCGCCTTTTCGGTCGCCGCGTCCGAGTAGGGCTTGTCGGTCGTAACCAGCGACCAGTCGAGCTGGTAGGGCGGAGTCGGCCGAAACGGTATGTGCGTCGTGATGGTCGGGAAGAACAGGAAGCGCGGCTTGCCTTCGGGGTCCGGCGGATACATCTCGTCGGCGCGCGCCATCGAGAACTGATCGGGTAGCCACCACAGACCGAACTTGGGACCGCGGTAATCCAGGCTGGGCGCATCGTGGTAATGGTCGAAACCGTAAAACGACACTTCTGGCCAATCCCAGCTCATCGCCGGGTACCAGCCGATGGTGCGGTAACCGGCCTGCTCGAAGGTATCGAGTATCGTCGGACGATCGGTCGTGATCAGCAGATCGTGCCGGATCGGGTCGGTCAGGTCGATGCCAGACAGGAAGCTCAGGTGCGACAGGTCCGAGGCACCCCCGAAAGCCGCCGCCTTGACGAATGCGGACAGCACCTGGCGGCCCTGCGCATGGACCGCCCGTTCGAGCTTCTCCCGGCCCGGGTGAATGGCCTGGAACAGGTCGTCACGCTCGTACGTCGCGGCCCCGTAGGACTCGAGGAACACCACCTTGACATCGGCCCCGCGGAGCACCTGGAGATCCGATTCAAGTGATGGCGATGCCGGCAGTTCCGACTGGAAGCGGTCCGGGAAGAACGCGGCCGCCAACAGATGCGCCTGGCGCTGGAAGACCGGAAACACGGGCTCCGACACATACCGCGATGCGGCTTCGACCTTCATCAGGCCGGCGCCCACCAGGCCAACGAGCCCGGCGGTAACGACCCAGGCGGCCGGCGAACGCAGCGCGTAGGGCGCCGCATGTCGCGCCAGGACCTGGATACAGGCCCGGATCAGGCGGGTCAGCAGCCAAAGTCCACCGACGAACGCGGCCACGAATCCGAGTAGCTGCCACCAGACATACTCCTGGCTCGCGACATCGAGAAACGTCGGCAGGTGCTGGGCATCCCAGTACAGGTTCACCTTGCGCCCGAACCAGGCCGGCACCGTCACCTCGGTGTAGCGCCCGATCACAACCAGCGTGAAAAGAATCGCCAGCCACCTGACGGCGCGCGGTCCGACGCGCCCGAACAGCGCGACGAGCAACAACAGGACCAGCCACAAGGCGACGAAATCGGGACCGACGCGCATGTCCGGCTGGATATAGGGCGTCGACCACACGTTGGCGAAGCTGGTCAGGAAGTTGAGCAGCAGCAGCGCCAGCGTGACCTTTGTCACCACCAGCCATCGGCCGCCCGGTGTTTGCGGATGTTCCAACGGTGCACCCATTTCAGCTCGTGGGCTCGGCTGGCCCGCCTGCAATGAAGCCCAACGCCGGTCGATCTCGGCAAAACAGGGCATCACGTGACAGTTTAGGCATTTTCCACCTCGCGTACCCGGCCCCAGCCGATGTAAGCGATGCCAAACAGCGCCGGCGTCCACACGAACCCGGAGAGGTAGGGCAATGTCAGGTTCCAGGGCTGTTCAAGGCCTTCGAACGTGGTCATGTAGGGACGTGCCTTGGCCCGCACCAGTACATTGAGCGGTGCCATCCACCAGGGCAGGTATTTCATACCGGCGATGGCGACCCGTGCACCCGGGGCAGTCGCAGCGAAGATCCGCGCCAGTGCGGCCGTGGAGCGCATCACATCGTGGGTGAAGTTGAACAGGACGGCATCGACCGGCCCGGGGATGTCGGCCGAGTCGAGCGGTGCCTCCAGCAGCGTGAAGTTCTGCCAACCGGCGTGCGCCACCCGCCGCCGCGCCAGGTCCATCATGTCCGGGCTGACATCGACACCGACGACCGCGCCGTGCGCGCCGACCGCTTCGCGCAGCAGCGCAAAGCTGAGGCCGGTGCCGCAGGCCACGTCCAGAACACGGTCGCCGGGACGCAGCCCGAGTTTCTCGATCGTGCGCACGCGCAACCGCATCGTGCGCTCTGCCGAGGCGTCGTAGTTGGCGGCATGTTGCCGGTACTGGGCAACCGCTCTGGCCGCATCGGGCACGTCAGGATGCTGAATCAAGCGTTCACCTGCACCAGTTGAGGAGTGGCCGGACAGACATGACGGCAAACCCGCTGCAACGCAGCCTCGAGCCCACGGAGTTTGCGTGACACGATTTTCTTTGGCAAGAATGGACGACGGCAGGCCGCGGCAAAAACCCGACCAATGCGCGGTTGCCGAACGCGCTCTGCGCCTGTGCGCCCGTGATACCCTTGCGCGAGTCCTGCCCAATCACAACCCGCACTGCTGACCGCCGGGACATTCAACTGGACACGCCGTGAAACGCAACAAGACACTGGTGCTTTTTCGCTACGACTGGGACCGAATTGCGTTGCGTGGACTGGCGCGGGACTGGCCACAGCTGCACGCGGGATTCGATCTGTTCCGCTTCCCGAACAACGCGCGGCTGGCCTGGTTCGACATGGAACGTTTCAGCCGTCTGGCAGCCTCGCGCGCCAGGCTGCAAGGCGCAACCGCCGTGGCCAGCAACCATGATCAGTTCGGCGCACTGTGTGCCGCGCTGGTCGCGGAACAAACCGGCTGGCCCGGCACGCCGGTGGCGGCCGTGCTCGCCTGTCAGCACAAGCTGTTCGCGCGACAGATGCTGGAGCGCGTCGCGCCCGAGGCCAATATTCCGTTTCGCCGACTGGAGGCGGACTACGGCGCCGACATTCCGGGCGGCATCAACTACCCGGTGTTCGTAAAGCCCGTCAAGGCCGCTTTCTCGGTCTTGGCCCGGACCATGCCCAGTCGGCAGGCACTGTACGAACATACCCGGTTCGATCGGCACGAGCTATGGATTATCCGACGCCTGGTACAACCCTTCGAGGCAGTCGTGCGCAAGCGCCTGCCGGAAGCGGGTACCGCGCACAGCCTGATGCTCGAGACATGTCTGCAGGGTCAGCAGTACTGCCTGGACGGCTACTGCTTCGACGGCGGCGTGCGGCGCCTGGGCATCGTCGACGCCGTCATGTATCCGGGTACCAGGGCCTTCATGCGCTGGGACTACCCGAGCCGTCTGCCGGCGCGGCTGCAGGACAGGGCCGAGGCCATCGCGCGGCGCTTCCTCGAAGCGATCGACTTCAGTCATGGCTTTTTCAACATGGAGTTCGTGGTCGAGGAACAGACGGGCCAGCTGAAGGTCATCGAGTTTAATCCGCGACTGGCCGCCCAGTTCTCCGATCTATACGCCCGTGTCGATGGCCGGAACCTGCACGAAATGACATTGGCCTTGAGCCATGGCGTCGATCCGGCCACCCTGCCGACGCGCGAGCCAACGGCGGCCTGCGCGTCGAGCTTCGTGTATCGCAGCTTCGATCCAGATGCCCAGGTCGCAATGCCGACAACGGCCGCACGCCGCGCCTTCCGTGGTGCCTTCCCGGATGCGCTGCTGCTTCAATTCCCCAAGTCACGCGCCCAGGTCCAACGGGATTTCAAATGGCTGGGTGACTACCGCTTCGGCATCGTCCACCTGGGCGGTTCAAGCCCCGAGGAGCTCGAGCAACGTTGCGCGCAGGCCAGCAAGCTACTCGGCTGGACCTCTCCGCTCGGTGACCAGATGCCGGATCTGCCGCGGTTCACCGAGCGCGCAGAAACCTGGAAGACCGCAATGGGCACCGAGAACGCAACCTAGTGGGCTGCTTGGTAAGTTCGGTTACTCTCAGAGCCCCGCTACTTGGCCA
>CBDTXT010000103.1:0-8748 GCA_965364465.1 uncultured Chromatiaceae bacterium | reverse complement strand
CCGCGTCTTACCGCCCGTGCCGGTGACCTGCAGCAGGCCGTCGCCGATTTGCATATCGGCCAGGTCCAGCCCGGTCAGCTCGGCAAGCCGCAGGCCCGAGGAATAGAACAGTTCCATGATCGCGCGATCGCGCCGGTCCAGGGGCCCGTCGCCAGCGAGTTCGAGCAGCCGCCCGACCTGGTCGGCGTCGAGGGTGTGCGGCAGGTGACGTTCGACCTTTGGTGCGCGCACGCCGTCGGCCGGGTTGAACGGGACCAGGCCCTCACGCAGTAGAAAGCGGAACCAGGCACGGATCGCCGACAGGTGGCGTTGCAGACTCTTGGGTGCGAGTCCGCGCCGGTGGCGAGCAGCGGCATAGCTGCGCACCTGCTGCGTTCTGACCCGAGACCAGTCTTGGATCCCGTGTTCACGCAGCCATTCGAGGAAGTCCTCAAGATCGCGACGGTAGCCCGTTACCGTGCGCGCTGACAGGCGGCGTTCGTAGATCAGATACTCGAAAAAGGCGGCGAGCGCGGCGTCGGGCGGCCGTCCGGCATTCGCGCGCGGCATCGGTCCGTTCAGACGCCGGGACTCGACGCAGATTGCAGTTTCGCGCTAACTACCTCGGCCAGGCGTTGCAGAAAATCGACACTCTTCCCCTGGTGAAAGCGATCAGGATCACGGCTGCCGATCGCCAGGACGCCGGCCAGGGGCGGGGCGGTCAGCGGGATCAGCGCGGCGGAGCCGGTCTCGCCGGCCTGCGGGCCGAACAGGTACTCGAGCTTGTCCTTGTCGAGCTGGCCGCAGTTGGGCCGCGACCGCTTCAGGAAATCGCGGAACAGCGCCGGCCCCGGCTCATGCGCGTGAGCCTCCAGCTGATCCGACGCAAACAGCTTCATTTCTACCGCATCGGCCTTGAACTGCTCGCGCAGTTCATCCTGTAGCGTGTTCAGGACCTCGTCGAAAGAATGGGTTTCGATCAGCGCCAGGGTCAGGCGGTGCAGGCGTCTGGCAAGTGCATCGTTCTCACGCGCCACCGCGACCAGATCCTCGAGCTGGCCACGGTAACTGTTGGCCTGCTGACGCAGCGTGCGCACCTGGCGTTCGATCAACGACACGGCATCGCCGGTAGGGTGCGGTATGTCGATCGCAGCGAGTGCATCTGGATGCCGTTCGAAAAAGTCGGGATGCACGATGAGATAGTCGGCAATCTGCCCCTCGCGGTCGTCCGCGGACAGGTCCATTTCATCGTGGTGCGTGCTCATCTGTCAGCAGCCCTCTGTTCTTCAGGACGCCCGTTGCCGCGGCGTTCCGCATGCTAATCCGATGTCAGCCGGTCGAGATCGATCCTGCCTTCGAAGACGGTTGCCGCCGGTCCGGTCATCCAGACCGGCCGTTCGACGCCCTGCCAGCTTACCATAAGCATTCCGCCGGGCAGCCGCACCCGTACCCGCTCGTCCAGCAGGCCGAGCACCCGGCCGTAGACGACTGCGGCGCAGGCGCCGGTTCCGCAGGCCAGCGTTTCGCCTGCTCCCCGCTCGAATACGCGCAGATCGATGTTGTCACGGTCCCGAACGGCAAGAAAACCGACATTGGCGCGCCGTGGGAATCTTGCATGGCGCTCGATCAGTGGGCCCAGGCGCGAGACCGGCGCCTGCGCGACATCATCCACCAGCAGCAGCGCATGCGGGTTGCCCATGGACACCGCGCCGATCTCCATCGTCTGACCATCCACCTCGAGCGTGTAACTGACGGCCTCGCGGTCGGCTTCGAAAGGGATCTCCGGCGGCGCCAGGTGAGGCCGGCCCATGTTGACCCTCACCTGGCCGTCCTGCTCGAGGAACAAGCGGATGTTGCCCGCTGCGGTGCCTACCGCGATCTCGTCGTTGCGGGTCAGTCCCTTGTCTCTGACGTAACGGGCAAAGCAGCGGGCCCCGTTTCCGCACTGTTCCACCTCGCCGCCGTCGGCGTTGAAGATGCGGTAGTGGAACTCGGTATCCGGATGGCGCGAAGATTCCACCAGCAGGATCTGGTCGCAGCCGATGCCGAAGCGCCGGTCGGCGATTGCGCGCAGCTGGGTCTCATCCAGAACCACGCGCTGCTTGATCGCGTCGACCACGACGAAATCGTTGCCCAGTCCATGCATCTTCGTGAACCGAATGTCCATGGCATCAGCATACCAGCGCGCGATCCGGCTGCGCAGCCCTTTCAGCGCAGTACGCCGCTCACCGCCAGATGGCGATCGCTGACCATGGTCACCCGCAGTGTGGCGAGGCCCGCCGAGTGCAGTTGCCGCTCGACCTCCTGCACCGTGTAGGCGGCGAACAGCGAGTTACGGAAATCACGGCGCAGCACCTCCGGCGCATCCGTCGCATAGGTCTCGACCAGGGCGTCGACCGCGGGCGCGGATTCCGGGCGTGCCAGATCCATGACCAGCACACGCGCGCCGGGTCGCGCGCAGCGTGTCACCGTCTGCCACATCACCGCCGGGTCGACGAGATGGTGCAACAGGCTGTTCGACGCCGCTAGGTCGTAGCTGCCGCTGGGCAGATCCGGACACGGCAGGTATTCGCACAGGAGTCGGATGCGCCGAGCGGCATCCGGGTCGGCCGTCAGTTTCTGTCGGGCGAGGTCGAGCATGGAACGGGCGCCGTCGAGCGCATCGATCGTCAGTGCCGGATGTCGTCGCACCAGTGCCAACGGGATGTCTGCGGGTCCACAGCCCAGGTCGAGCAGCCGGCCCTGGAGCCCGTCGGGTTCCAGCCCCTCGATGAGATCGACGAACAGCCGGTTGGCCTCGCTGAAGTCGGCGCGAGCGTAGGCAAGGGCCTGTTGCGCGTCGTCCATCAGCTCTTCGGGTTCGGGTACGCGTTGCATCTGGGCTCAACGCGGAAGCGTGGCTTCGCTGGCGAACAGCTCCGAGAGGGTTTCTCTCCGCCTCACCAGATGCACCTGTTCGCCGTCGACCATCAGCTCCGCGGCGCGCGGTCGGGTGTTGTAATTGGAGGCCATCGTGAAACCGTAGGCACCCGCTGACCTTACCGCGAGCAGGCTGCCCTCGCGCAGCGTCAGCGGTCGTCCCTTGCCGAGAAAGTCGCCGGTCTCGCAGATCGGTCCGACCAGGTCATAGACTCCCGGCGCGCCCGACGGGTGCTCATCGACCGCGACGATCGCCTGCCAGGCCTGGTAGAGCGAGGGCCGGATCAGGTCGTTCATTGCCGCATCGATCACCGCGAAGTCCTTGGTCTCGGTGTGCTTGAGGTATTCGACCCGGGTCAGCAGCACGCCGGCATTGGCGGCGATCGCCCGGCCGGGCTCGATGAACACTTCGAACGGGCGGTCGCCGAGTCTTTGCAGCAGCGCGCGGGCGTAGTCCGCGGGTTCTGGCGGCGTCTCCTCCTGGTAGCGCACCCCGAGACCTCCGCCCAGGTCGACGTGGTCTATCGCGATGCCATCGTCCTGCAGCCGCTCGACCAGGCGCATAACCCGATCCAGCGCGTCCAGGAACGGGGCGAGCTGGGTGAGCTGCGAGCCGATGTGACAGTCGACGCCGGAAATGCGGATGTGCGGCAGTGTCAGTGCGCGCCGGTAGAGCGCCTCGGCCTCCTCGATCGCGACGCCGAACTTGTTTTCGCGCAGGCCGGTCGAGATATAGGGGTGGGTCTGGGCGTCGACATCCGGGTTGACCCGCAGCGCGACCGGTGCCGTGGCGCCGAGCGCCGCGGCGACCGCGTCGAGTCGTTCCAGCTCGGCCGCGGATTCGACATTGAAGCAGCGAATGCCGACTTCGAGTGCACGGCGCATCTCGTGGGCCTGTTTGCCAACCCCGGAGAACACCACACGGCCCGGGTCGCCGCCGGCTGCCAGTACGCGTTCCAGTTCGCCCACGGAGACGATGTCGAAACCCGAGCCAAGACGCGCGAGCACGTTCAGCACCGCGATATTGGAGTTGGCCTTGACCGCGAAACACACCAGATGGGGGTGCTCGGCAAAGGCATCGTCGAACGCATGCCAATGGCGTTCGAGCGTCGCGCGCGAGTACACGTAACACGGGGTCCCGTGGGCCGCTGCGATCTCGCGCAGCGCGACGTCCTCGGCGTAGAGTTCACCGTCACGATATCGGAAATGGTCCATCGTGCTACTCCGACGCCTCGCCGCCCGGCCCCGATTCGGATGCCTGGTCGATGACCGTGGTATCCGACGCCCCGGTGTCCTGCTCGGGCAGGTACAGAGGCCCCTTGTTGCCGCAGCCGGCGGCCAGCAGCAGCGCGAGCACGCCGCACAGGGCGATGGTGTTTCGGTTCATGCCGGGCTCCGCGGGACTTCCAGCATCGCAGTATAAACCGCGGCCGACCCGGCGGCCCAGCTCACTCGGCGCGGGTCAACGCATCTGCTGGGCGAGACGCTGCTCTACCTGCTGCTTGAGGCGCAGCAGCTCGATCAGCCCGCAGGGCTTGCCGTTGTCACCTTCCGCGCTGATCACCCCGGTCAGGTAAACCGGGTAGGAGGCGCCGGTCCGGCGCAGGCGTCTGAGATGCTTCGCGACCTCGTGATACAGGGCGTCGCCGAGGCTCAGCGAATCGAACTCCCTGCTGCCCAGTTGCAGTCGAAAACCCTCATGCAGCTGGCCGCCGGGGCCGACGGCCAGGGTCAGTTCCGTGTGGTCGGTTACCCGTGTACGTGGCACCTTGATCGCGGTTACCTGGCAGTCCCCCGAGGCCAGTGGTGTTATCCGCGCGAAACGCGGACCCGAGTCACCCAGGCCGCCGATGTCGGATAGCAGGCGCCGGCTAGCGACGGCGTCGAGGAATCGGCGCTGCTGGACCATCAAGTGGTACTCGTCGGCGTCGGCAACCCATTGTTGGAATACCGATCCGCATTCGTCGAGTATATAGAGCTGGATGCCCCGACTCAGCACCTGATAAAAAACCTGTACGACATCGGGCTCGTTTCTTGTCATCAGGACCGGCAACGGCGAGCCTGGCATGCTCAGCCGGTCGATTCGTGTCGGCTGGAAAGCGCTGGCGGGTTGCGCCAGGTGCTGCTCCAGCGCGTTCAATTCGCCGATCGGTGTCCACCGGTAGCGCTCGCCGCGGACTTCCACCTGGAAGTAATGATCGGCGATGCGCAGGATGTAGCGCATCCCGGTCCCTTGCCGGTAAAACGCCTCGGCGATCGCCTGCACCAGTCGGGCAACACGCGCCGCGATCGCATCGCCGCGGGTCGAGGAATAGCTGTAGGCGCTGATCGGCTCGGGCTTGTGCAGGTGTACAGCGAACAGGTCGAGGTAGCGGCATAGGCAGTCCAGCAGGCCTTCCGCGCCGCCCGGGTGACGTTCGATCCGCACCTCGCCCCAGGTCGTCGTATACAGGTGCTCGACATTGGCCACCAGACATTCGTGGGCTGCGCCGAAGCTCAACGCATCCACCCGCTCGCTGATCAGCTGATAGCCGGCGTCCGCAAGGCTCGCCAGCGGGTTGTGCGCGACGTTGACAAACCAAAGCGAGATGCGACCCCGGGCGACTTCCGCATACGCCTCCAGGCTGCCGTCTCCGGGCAGCCCACGACGCAGGCGCTTGCGCAGGGTCTTGAGGATCTTGTCCTGTTCCGGCTCCCCGTAGCCGGGAGGCTTCGGCAGGTGATAGATACGTGTCCCGCGTTCGCAAATACCGTTGATATGGAGCCAGGTCAGGATCTCGACCAGGCTGATGCTCGTCTTGGCCGGACGCTGCGGCAGGTCTTCCGGCGGATGCAGGAACAGCTGCCAGCGCACCGGTTCGTCGTTGCTGCGGCGCAGCCACAGCGTCCGTTCCGAGAGATCGCGGGAGATGCCGGGGTTGACCCGGTCGATCTTTCCGGGACGCTTGTCGAGTGCCGCGTACAGTTTGCGTCCGAGCAGCGCGAGTTCACGCGTGTCGAGGTCGGCTGCCGCGTCCTGCTCGCGCGCGAACTCGGTGAGCAGCCGATAGCTGCGGGACAACTCCGACACCAGTGCGTTGCGTTCCTCTGAGACGCGGTCCAGCTTCCACACCGGTCGGGTGTCGAGCAGCGCGATGTCGATTTCGCCCCAACCCCACTTCTTGCATTGTCTGCGCATCTCCCGGTGCCGCCAGTCGGCAGAGGTCCTGGATCTGTGGACGCGCTGGCCCGTCTTGAAATAGAAGGCGCGTCGTGCAAGCTGGAGGCGCTCCGGTTCGCCGCGGACATCGAGGTAGCGCGTAATGCGCTGCAGGATCAGCAGATAGGGGTCGAGGTCATCTGCCTCCACGCCCTCGCCGTGGTACACGGCGCGCTTGGTTTCCATGCACAGCCAATCGATGCTCGGATATTCGGCGGCATAGGCCTCGAGGAGCATCAGCTTGAGCAGCGACTTATAGGGGGCGTCGATCCCCTTGAACAGCTGCCAGTGAGCAACACCGAAGAACTCCTCGGCCGGCAGCGCCTGCAGGCCGCCGAAGTCAAGCCATTGCTCGCGCCGGATGAAACGCTGTTGAATCAGGCGTTGCGTATAGTCTGCATAGTTCGCCTCTTGCTCGGGCGGAACGATCCACCAGAGAAGGGGCCTGCCGGCCAGCAGCAGACCGGTGCGATAGAATTCCTCCAGCAGCAGGGTGTGCTGGGTATGGCCGCTGCTCTCGTGCGAAAGTCCTTCCAGCACGCCGTCGCTGAATGCTGTGTCGTGCATCAGAAAGAAGTGCGCATGCAGGCCGACATCCGCGGCGTGGCTCTGCAGCCGTGCCGCCTTCTGGCGCAGCGCATCGACCCCGGCCGGGCCTATCTTTTCACCGTGGCATAGCCAGAAGTCCAGGTCACTGCCCGCTGTCTGCCCGAGGCTGCCCATGCTGCCCATCAGGTATAGACCATGTATCGGGCGATCGCGGTGGAGTTGCCGGTCGTCGCTGAAGCCGCGCACGTAGCGCCTTGCGAGGAGCAGCTGCTCGCGGGTCGGCCGATAGGCAGCGACACCGGCCGGCGTTTCGGAGGACACGAAGCCGGGCAGCATCGGGTGATTGACGTGCCACAGCAGCGGCAACAGGTCGAAGAAGCCGCGCTGCTCGTGTGTCAGCGTGGAACGAATTCGCGTCAGTCGCTTGTCGCGCAGGGCCAGGAAGCGACCGACGATGCGATTCAGTTGCTTGCGGCCGAGGCCCGCGCCGTCATCGATCGCCGGTTCGCTCATGGCCGCGCATTACGGCTTTCAGGCGCCACCTGCCTCCTGCAGGTCGTGCAGCGCCTTGCGCAGCAGTGTGCGTATGTCGTCACCCTTGGTCCAGCATGCCATCCCGAAGGTGAGCTGCGGACGTAGTTTCCCCAGCGCCTCGGGCAGGACCATATAGTCCTGTTCCGCAGCGATCTTGTTCAGCAGGCCGCGCGCGTCGCTTTCCGAGGTTTCCGGCAGCACGAGTAGGAACAGCTGATCCTCCCAGCGTGCGATCTGGTCCACCCAGCGCAGACGGTCGCGCAGGAAGCGTGACACGCTGAGCGTCACGGGATCGGCAGACAGTGGCTTCACGTCACCAACGCGCTGCAGGTCGACATGGACCAGGACCACGCTCAACGGATTCTGATAACGCCGGCTACGAGAGATGTGCAGATCGAGCGCCTGGCTGATCGCCCGTTTGTTGGGCAGTCCGGTGAGTTCGTCGGTCAGCTGCATGGCCTCGACCTGTTGACGCAACCTGGCGTTCTCTTCCGAGAGTTGCTGTTGTGCGCTCACATCCGCGAGGACCAGCAGACGCTGATCACCTCGACCTTCGCAGAGTTCTCGTTTCAGGTAGCGTTCGCCCGCTGCGTCCTGTAGCAGTCCGGGCCCACTGCCCAGCAGCGGCTGCATCGATGTGGGAATTTCTCCCGGCGTATGCCCGACCAGCTCGGCAACCGATGTCCCGAGCAGCTCGGCCGAGCGGGCATTGGCCCAACTGATCCGGTCATCGGACTCGAGCAATAACAGTCCGAAGCCCAGGTTTTCGAGTGTCGATAGGTCGATCTTGGTCATATCCGCCTGTTCCATTCATTGCCCCCGGCAGCGTCTCGTGGAAAGGGTCAGTTCCCCATCCCTTTAATTCGGCCGACCTTGCCTTGCCTTTAATCGGCCGCTCGAACCGGGAGACTCGGTCAGGGGTGGGTGGCAAGCGCAATCGCGCTGCGGGGTTTTGCGAATACTAGGCCCTTTTCGTTGCCGCGACACGCCTGCCTCAGTCGCGCCCGGCAACGGCGGAGATATCGCAGTCGTAGCGATAGCGGCCCTCGCCACGTATCCAGCGATTGTCTTTGGTGTAAAGCCCGAATTCGGCTTCCCCGCCCGGTGGTACGCCTTGCTCCGGCATGCTGATCGGCGGCAGCGCAATTCGGACGCTGAACGCGGGGCCCGACCTGAACCGGATGTCTCTGAAGACACGGAAGCCCCGCTCGTCGGTCAAGGTGCAGTCGATGGCCACGCGGTCCAGATAGAACTCCGAATTGTTGCGCACCCTGGCCGACAGCGGGTGGCTCGAGCCGTACGGCGACGTTTCATCGACCGCCATCAATTCGACATCCGCGGTTGTGGGGCCGACGAATCCGTCATCGTGGTCGGTCTCGACCGCCAGATAGTCTGCGACGGCCAGCGTCGGCAGCAGCAGGAACAGGGGCAGGTAGTGCTTCATGGTGCTGATTTCCATTTGTCCATCAGATGGTTGGGCGCGGCCTCCTCGTCGGCAGCGCCGGATTTCTGGCCCGGCGCCGGGCGGTTTGCCCGACACCGGGTCGATGGTTGCGGGTCAATCGACC
>CBDTXT010000102.1:0-8765 GCA_965364465.1 uncultured Chromatiaceae bacterium | reverse complement strand
ACCGAACTTACCAAGCAGCCCACTAGGACGCATCGGTCGCCAGCATCCCTGATGCCGGTGGGTTCCGCAGCCTTTGTGGCCCCGGGGCAGACTGCAGCATGGCCGGTGTGGCGCCGCAGCCGCAGCGGCCTGTTGCGTTGATACGCGGCCGGGACACGCGAGAAACCACCCGTGCCACGACAGCGTAGTAGCGAGATCTGTGTACCGACGCAAGGACAGGCCCAGAAATCTGTTCATTTCCAACCACGTCTCAGTCTGGCGTGCGACTGCCGCTGTCCGGACGATGACGGATTGGGGCGGCCGGCCACGCGTAAGGTTGCCTGGGCGTCTGCCGCCAATACCTGGGCGATCTTACAGGCCTGCTAGCAAAGGATCAGGGTAGAAGCATGCAAACGTTTGACGTCTATTTTCTCGGCGAGATGTTGCCGAATGCCGACCCGGTCGCGGTACGGTCCGCCGTCGCGCGACTATTCAAAGTCGATGGGGACAGGGTCGATCGGCTGTTCTCGGGCAAGCCGCTGCGGGTCAAGCAGGCGGTCGATGCCGAAGTCGCGAGTCGCTACCGGGCGACCTTTCGCGACGCCGGGGCATTGCTGCAAATCGTCCCGAGCGGTGCCCCGGCACCGGTCAGCCCTGGCGCTGCGGATCACGGCGTCAGCCCGGCGCGGGCCACGGAGCCGGGTGGTGCCCGGGGTATGCAGCTGGCCGAGCCGGGCGCGACCATCGACCACTCGCCGACGCCGCCGGCAGCCGACATCGACACCGGCACCCTGGAGGCACTGCCACCGAACACCGGTTCATTGGAAGACTGCCGCGAGGACAAGGCCCCGCGGCCGATACCGGATATCAGCCACCTGAAGCTGGTCGAGGATTGAGTTCGGCGTTCGGCCCGTGATCTGCGGCCAAGACCTGGTTAGGCCGGCCGTTGAACTCGATTCGGAAAGAACCTATCGCATGCCGCGCATCGACGCGCAGCGGCGTGCGCGGCGCGGTCTGACTCAACCAGACGTAGAGCGGTCGGTGCACTGTCCTGCGATCGCCGTCGGGCGTGAGTTCGGCCCCGTCGACACGCAGCTTCCAGGCCGGCACCACGGCACCCGCAAGCATGAGCCGCCGCACGCCCTCGACGCTAACCCGGTAAACAAAACGCTCGCGCCCATTGGTGACGGGAAACTGGTACTGCTCCCCTGCTCGAAGTTCCGCTGCCCGGATGCGCTGCAACAGCGCGAGACGGTCGTAAAGCGGCCGGTCGGCGACCAGGCCGTCGGGCCGCAGGCCGGCCTCGAGCTGGGCGAGATAGTCCCGCCCGCCACCGGCATGCAGGTCGAAGCGCCGTGTGCCCGACGTCGAATCGTCACGCAAGAAGAGCCGGTGACGCCCGTCGCGAGTGGGTTCGGAGATCGCGAAACCTAGGGTCTGCCCGTTTTCAGGGTCGGTCCAGCTGCGAAACAGGTAGCGAATCGGGTAGAGCGATTCGACCAGCGGATAATCGACGGAACTGACGCCGAGGCGCATCTCGCTCAACCGGGCACCGTCGAGCTGTCGCGTCTCGAGGCGCATCGCGGCGATCGGCAGGTCGTTGCCCATCGAGAAGACACCGCGGTAGACCACCCGATAGTCGAGTCGCTCGACGGCGCCAGCCGGGGCCGTCAGCAGGACGAACATGCACAGCAGGCCGCCGTGCCAGGTCTTCAGACGTCGAAACATTCGCCCCTGGCATCCATCATGTATTGACCCGTTAGTGCCACGCGAGCCGCCACGAGTTCCTTGGCATGTGTTCTGCATACTACAAAGGCAACAACGGGTAAGGCCGGCGAACTCGCCAAACAATTGACGAAAAGGGGGTCCCAGCGTGAAAAACGTGACGGCCAGCGACAAAAATTTGGCAACCTCCGCGTCAATGCAACAGAAAATTGACGGCAAGCCGGCAGGACGCCACGCCGGTCGCGCAACCACCAGTCGCACAGCGGCGGCGGAACAGACCATAGACCTGGGCCGTAGCAGCCGCCGCTTGGCGCACGAACTGCGCGGGACCCCGGATTCGCCGATCGCCTCGCACCCGGAGGCGCGCGTGCTCGCGGGCCGGCTGGCGGCGCAGCTTGGCGCGAACCCGGCATCGGGCCTGCAGGCGCACGCCCGGCTCGACACGAAACTCTTTGCAGCAGCGACGGCGCCGCCCAGCGCCTGAACCGCAACTCGATCTCGGCACAGGCGAGAAATTTCTCGCCATTGACCCGGTCCCGCGAAAGCGGTGGCCGGGTTTTTCTTGTCCGTCGCAGCGCCGTTCCCCGATTGAGCCGTTTGCAATGTCCGCGCCGGCACAACAAACTAGACGAACATACGGGGAGTTGCAGGCCCGGAGATGCGTGTCGTTTATTTGGCCCTCGCGGCATTTCTGATCCTTAACCTCGGCATCGCGTGCCGCACACCCGCCGTGGTCGCGGCCGGTTGCGAGTCACCGGCCAGCGGCCTCGTGTTCTGTCCCAAGACGCCGGTCGCCGCCGATGATTGAAGCCGCCACGATCACTCGGCCCGCGGCACTCCCGACCGGGGTCACGACCCTGTCCCCGGTGTACTTCGCCGAGCTCGTGCCGGCTGCGACCACGAACCGCGCGCTGATCACCGCGTTCGAGCGCGAGAAGGATGGGCCCGATGTACGGCGTACGCACGGCTTCGGCGGCCGCTTCGAAAATACCTACATCGCGGGCGAGCGGCTGCCCGAGCTCGCGCCGGTGCGGGACTTCGCACTACACACGGCCTGCGCGCTGCTGCGGCGGGATCGGCTGCACCATGGCTTCTGGTTCAACGAGATGCATCCTGGCCAACGCACGACCCTGCACGCGCACGAGGAAGACGATGAACTGCTTTCCGCGGTCTATTATCTCGAATGCCCGCAGGACAGCGGCCGCCTGTTGCTGCACGACGACCAGGCGCTGATCGCGGTGACCCCGAGACCGGGCCTGCTGGTGCTGTTCCCCCCGGACCTGCCGCACGAGGTCGAACCGAACGCGAGCACGCGCACGCGCCTGTCGCTTGCGTTCAATTTCGGTCCAGCACACCCGGCGTCCTGACCGTCGAGGTTTCCAGCCGTTCCGTCTCGGCCAGCACGATGCGTCGACCATCCGTCGTCACGAATTCGCGATCATCGATATCACCACGCTGGGCCCGATATTCGGCGCTACGGCCGCTACTGGCATCGACAACACGGATGAAGATCACTTCGTTGTTGTCACGCCAGTGGTCGTAAAGCAGATAGACCGAGGCAAGCAGCATCACGGCGCCACCCGCAAGCGCAAGCCCCCTGATCGGCCAGCGGCGCGTCGGCGCCGGATTCACCAGTCGCGGCACCCGGTCCTCTGGAGCGGCCGGTCGACGGGTACGCCAGATGAACGCGACGACCATGATGACCCCGAGGGTGAAGAGAACTTTTCCAATCATGCGCGAATCTTAACGCGGAAACCGGCTCGTCCACGGGACAGATTTATTCGATATGATGGGGTCATTCCAGAAAAGCGTGAAACCTACTACCGAGTATGAGGATCAGTTCCGGGCCAGTCATTACCTGCGCAACGCTGCTTCTGGCCGCCGCCGGGACCGCCGTTGCGGCCGAGACCGGCGTCAATATCACACCGCAGCTGGCTGGCATCGATGTGAAGAACGCAGGCCGGCCGGTGCGTATCGAGCGCAACCAGGACCAGACCAACACGATCACCCCCGATTTCCAGCGTACCTCGCGCAAATGTCCGCCATTTTGCATCCAGCCGATGCAAATGCCCGAAGGTGTCGAGACGATCGGCGAGATCGAGATGCTGGAATACCTCCGCCGGCAGGCCGAGGGCGACGATTCGATACTGATCATCGATTCCCGGGGACCGAGCTGGCTCGAAAAGGGCACGATCCCGGGTTCCATCAACATCCATTACAAGCGTTTGAGCCGGCGCGCGTCCGAGGAATCCGAGATCGCAGAGATACTGCAGAAACAGTTTGGCGCCGAGCGCGGCGAAACACTCTGGAACTTCCGCGACGCGAAGACACTCGTGCTGTTTTGCAACGGCGCCTGGTGCGGCCAGTCGCCGACCAATATTCGCGGTCTGCTGCGGCTCGGATACCCGGCGTCGAAACTCAAATGGTATCGCGGTGGCATGCAATCCTGGGAGATCCTCGGGCTCACCACCGTGGTACCCGAGTGAACGGGAGACGCCGGTGATCAAAATGGCCCTGGCTGCCGCCCTGGCGGGTCTGCTCCTGCTGGCCAGCGGGTGCAGCGAGCCCAATCGGCCCACCGTGACCCTGTACCTCGCGGTACAGCGCGGCGACCTGGATCAGCTTGGGCGCCACATCCACTGGGGCAGCGATATCAACGCGATGATGCCAAACGGCCAGTTCCCGCTGCAGACGGCGGCCGAAAAGGGCCGCATCATCATGGTCAAAGAGCTGCTCAAACACGGCGCCGAGATCGACCGGCGCACCGCGGATGGGGACAGCGCGATCGATCTTGCGGTATTGAACGGCCGCACCCAACTCGCCGAACTCCTGCTGGCCCACGGTGCCGCACTCGACCCCTCCGCTTTGCTGCTGAAGGCGGCAGGTGCCGGCGTCACAGACCGTGACACGATCCGCTTCCTGATACAGCAGGGAGCCGATCCCGAGCAGCGGAATGCCGACGGAGACACGCCGTTGCTGATCGCGATCCGGCAGGACAACCATCGTCTGGCAAGCCACCTGGTCAACCAGGGCGCGGACGTCAATGTGCAGGCCGCGGACGGCGTGTCGGCGCTGTCGCTGGCGCGGCAGATCCCGGCCCCGGAGCTGATCAGCCTGCTGCAGCGCCAGGGCGCCCGCTGACCGCTTGGCGGACGGACGGTTCGTCTGCTAAGGTCGCGCGCCTTACGGCAAGTGTGCTGAACGGAGAATCACCGATGGCGAGCAGTCCTGACGAACTCACGATCAACTACAGCGAAGGCGGCGTCGACGTCGTGAAGGAGCTGGACAAGGAGGTGCTCTCGAAAGGCGCCTGGACCACGATCCTGTTCCGCTATCAGGATTGGGACGCGCGCAAGGAAGCGTACAGCAAGGACAAGTACTCGATACGCCGCTATCAAAAGCGCAACGGCGAGTACCAGCAGAAATCCAAGTTCAATATCTCGAGTCCGGATCAGGCTCGGCAGTTGATCGGCGCGCTCAACAAGTGGCTGGCCGACTAGGCTGCCGGGACCTGCTCAGCTACGACCTCTGAGACCCCTCCACGCCGCGGACAGCTATTCGGCGGTCGCACGCGCCGCGACCAGCGCCTTGGCCTGACTTATCCATTCCTCGCGCTCGATACGGCCCTTGAACCTGAGTTGTTCGTTGACACGTGCGACGTCCGCAGGCGTCCAGGCCGCAATCTGCTCCAGGCGCTGCACGCCCAGCCGATCGAGCGAGTCGGCGATCTTCGGGCCGATACCTTTGATCTGTCGCAGGTCGTCGGGCTCGGCGCCGGCATTGTCCCGGGCCAATGAAGCGGCCGCCTGAGCGACCGCAGCGAGGATGCGCGGCGTCGGCTCCGTTGCAGCAGCCTCTCCAGCCTGCCCGTCTTGCAACCCCTGAATCGCCGCCAGTTCGTCGGCCAGGCGCCGGTGTTCGGCCTCGGCACTGGCCCGTGTTTCCACCGCGGCCTCCAGCTCGCTACGCAGCAAGCGCGCATCCTCCTCGGCCTGCGCCAGCCGTGCCCGAAGACCGGCCAGCTCGTCTGGATCGGCCGCATCCGCCTTCAGCGCGGCGAGCTCGTCGGCCAGACGCTGTCGCTCGGCCTCGGTGCTGCCACGCAGCTTTGCCGCTGCATCCAACTCGCTGCGCAGGGACTGCACATCGTCGCCTGCCTGCTTCAGTCGCGCCCGGAGATCGGCCAGCGCATTCGCATCGACTGCCGCATCCCTGCTGGAGGCCTGCAGCGCTGCCAGCTCATCGGCCATTCGTTGCTGCTCGGCCTCGGCGCTGCCACGTGCGTTCACCGCGACATCCACCTCGCTGCGCAGCGCGCGCACGTCTTGTTCCGCATTCTTTAGCCGCGCCTGCAATGCGCTGCGCGCACTGGTCGCCCCGATGCGCGTCAGGTACCAGCCAAGCAGCAGGCCCAGCAAACCGGCAACAAGTAACGCGATAAAGGTTTGGGTGATCAGATAGCTCATGTCCTGCTCCGCGGGATTACTGGATAGGTAGCACTTCGAAGGTGATTCGCCGGTTCGCGGCCCGGCCCTGCGGCGAGGCATTGCTGGCGATCGGCTGACTGTTGCCGTAGGCAACACTTTGCATGCGGCCGGCTGGAATGCCGGCGAAGTGGAAGAAGCGCTCCACCGCGTCGGCGCGCGCCTTGCTGAGACGCAGATCGAAGGGCTGCTCGGCGTCGGTGTGTCCGCCAATGACGATGCGACTGTCCGGGCACTGATAGGCAACGGTCGCCAGATCGTTCAGCACCGGATAACTCTCCAGCATCGGCGAGGCCGTCCCGGCCTCGAAGCGTACATTGCTCACCGAAGCAATCCTTGCCATCGTGCGCTGACAGGCATCGGCATCCATCGGATTCGCCAGGCTCCCGCCGAGCCGCACGATGCGGTCCTGCTCGAAGCGCGGCCGCAACCGTCGGTCGACATCCGATCGGGCCGCCGGCCGGACCAGGCCGTCCACGTCGACCACGCGCACACCCCAGACTTCGTCCACGATGTCGGCGACATAATCGGGTTCAATGCCACGCGGCAGTTCACCACTGAGCCGCAAGTCGCGACCGTCGGCCGCTATATCCAGCCCATCGATCGCGTAGGCCGCGAGCGACAGCTCGACCCGCGCAATCAGATCGGATGCGATTGGCTGATGACGCAGGGCCACGGTGATCCAGGTGAGCAATAGCAGACTGGCCAGCCCGACCAGGATCGCGGTACTTCTCGACACTTGTCTCTCCCCTCTGAAGCGCCACGCCGCCGCGCTGATCAGCGCGGCGGCGCTTGCGCCGGGTAATTTAACCGATTTCGCTGCCGATGTTGCGACAATATGTCTCAAGCGCGCGCCGACCAGCAATTGCGGCGAGCAACCCGAGTCCGAACCATAGCCACAGTCCATTGCGATAGTCCGACCAGGCATAGCGTCGCAGGTCTTCGGCGATACTGCGGTCCCAGGTCAGGTCGAGGGCCCAGCCGAAGGCCGGCTGCATGATCGCGGCACCGGGGAAGAGACCGGTGTTGACCAGCGCGATTTCAAGCGGTCGTAACGCCGGCGATCGGGCTCTGAGCATGACAGAACTTCCCGCATGGACCACTAAAGGCCAAGCTCGGCCGGCCAGTCGAGCAGGGCGCTGAGCACCGCCCGCTGTGCGTTCGTGAGGTCACCGTCGACCGCCAGGCGCGACAGCTGACGACGATATTCGTCGAGCACGATCGTCCCACCCGCACCCGGCTCGGTCAGCCGTGCGCGGCGGAACTCCTCCCAGCGCAATCTTTCCTCCCGGCTCAACGTCTCCGGCCAGTTGCGCGCGCGGTAGCGGAACAGGAGTTCGTGCAGCTTGGGGGCCTCGAAGGCGGGTTGCAGCACGGCCAGATCCTCGGGTCGCGCCGCCCGCACCTGCTCGCAGCGCCGGCGATCCCCATCCGACAGCAAACTCCCGTAAAGGTCGCGGTCCGGGTCCGGCTGCGGCGGAAACCGGTCACGGCTATCGAACACCTCGGCCAACTTCTGGTCCAGGCCGGTCGCCTGGCGCAGCGCCTCCATATGGCGCGCCTCGGCAGCAGCGTCCATCTGCCATCGCTCGCGCGCCGCCTCGGTCAGTGTCCCCATCGGCGCGATCACCGGCGCACGATTGATATGTACCACTTTGAGCGGAATCCGCTCCGCACCCTCGGGCAACTCGGCAGTCGGGGTGTAGAGACGGTCTCTGATCTGGTCGACGGAAAGGCGCAGCAGCGGTGCCGGGTCCACGCGCAGGTCATACACGATCACGCCGTTGCGATTGCCCGGGTGCAGCGCCAGCGGCAGCACGGCCGCGATGCAGCCCAGCCTTGCCGGGTAGCGCGCCGAGACATGCAGCACCGGCGTGGCGGCGCGCACATTCAGCTGGGCCGCCAGTTTCTGCTTGTCGCGGTTACCGAACGCGAACTCGAACAACCTCGGCTGACGCTCGCGAATCAGTCGCGCGACGGCGATGGTCGCACGGACGTCGGCCAGCGCATCGTGCGCCCCACTGTGTTCGATACCATTGGCTGCGGTCAGATCCTCGAGCCGGAAGGAGCTCACCCCCGGTTCCTTGTCCGGCCATTCGATACCCTCGGGACGCAGGGCACGGGTCAGCCGCACCACGTCGATCATGTCCCAACGCGAGTTGCCGTTTTGCCACTCGCGGGCATATGGATCGAAAAAGTTACGGTACAGACCGTAACGCGTCACCTCGTCATCGAAACGCAGCGAATTGTAGCCAAGGGCACAGGTCCCGGGCCTCGCCAGCTGTTCGTGGATGAAGGCGAAGAAATCCGCCTCCAGTGCGCCCTTTTCATGAGCCAACTGCGGGGTGATCCCGGTGATCAGGCAGGCGGCCGGCTGCGGCAGGAAGTCGTCGGCCGGCCGTGCATACACGACCAGCGGCTCGCCGATCGGATTGAATTCGAGATCGGTGCGCAGGCCCGCGAACTGCGCCGCGCGGTCGATCGCCGGTTGCGCACCCCAGGTCTCGTAGTCGTGCCAGTAGAAGCTGCTCGGGCGGCTCATGAGGCGGCCCGGGCGACCTCATCGCGCAGGTAGAC
>CBDTXT010000101.1:0-8790 GCA_965364465.1 uncultured Chromatiaceae bacterium | reverse complement strand
AAGGCCGGCGACTGAGCGATGAGATGCGCGCCTTTCTCGACTGGGTGATGGACGGGGTCGGCGACGAGCGGGCCGAGGCGGCGGACCCGCCGGCCCCCCCGTAAGCCGGCCGGCCGATGCGCCGCACGGAGTCCCGCCGGGCCGCGTCTTGGTCTGAAGGCCCTGAATGACGTCATCGGCGTCGACCGGCCGCACCATCCGCGTTTCGAGTGGGCTACAATCCCGCGTCGGGCGCCGAACGCCCGTCACACCCGCGCAACAAAAAGCAAATGGAGGAATCTCTCATGCGTCGAGTCCCTATCGTGGCCATCCTGCTCTTTACCATGATGCATGTCGCGGCTGCAGACGATCCTGCGCCGTTCGAGTGGACCAAGGAACAGTTCGACTTCGTGGCCACCGGTGACGTGGAGCAGGGAAAGAAGCTGGCGAAGAAGTTCAAGTGTAAAAAGTGCCACAACGCGGACGGCATCAGCGACGACGAGGAGATCCCGAGTATCGCGGGTCAGCGTTCGACCTACACCTACAAGCAGCTGCACGACTTCAAGGTCGGGATCCGGGAGGACAGCGACATGCGGAAGGTGGCAAAGAAACTCTCGCCCGAGCAGATGGTTCACCTCGGCGCCTGGTTCGCGTCGCTGGAGCGGCCGCCGATGGTGGGCGGCGACCCGCTGCTGCAGGTCAAGGTCTGCGACAGCTGCCACGACAAGGACATTGTCGAAAAAGACGATCACATCGAGGTGGCGCCGATCCTGACAGGGCAGATCAGGCAGTATCTCGAGGCCAGCATGATGGCCTTCAAGGAGGCGGGGCGCGACAACGACCTCTACGACCGCATGCAGAGTGTCTCGCACAAGCTGAGCGACGACGAAATCAGCCAGTTGGCGCGCTATTACGGCGCCGAGGATCTGGTCGAGGAATAGGCGGGTCAGGCCGGGCGATCGCAACGATCGCCCATATCCCCTGAGTTGAGGACGCCCTTACTCTTGCGGCAGGACGACCAGCACGTCCGCGTCCTGGCTGGCGAACCAGGCCGCCAGGTCCTTCATGTCCTGCTCGCTCAGCGCGGCGACCATATTGGCCATCAGCATGTCCTTGCGCTGGCCCGATTTATAGCGCTTGAGCGCCTGCAGCAGATAGGACTCGTACTGTCCGGCCAGGCGCGGATTCGCGCCGATGCTGCTGTTGCCGTCGACGCCGTGGCAGCCGGCGCAAACGGCGGCTTTCTCCTTGCCGGCCTGCGGGTCGCCGGCCGCGAAGGCCGTACTGCCGAGTCCGAGGGTAAGGAAGCCCGCGAGATAAATGGCTTTTCTCATCTGCGTACCTGTCTATTTTCCGACCGATGAAAAGAATGCGGCGATATCCGCGATGTCCTGATCGCTCAGGCTGGAGGCATTGATGTGCATCGTATCGTGCCCCCTGCTCGCGCTGCGGTAGGCGAGCAGCGCGGAGATGATATAGGCCTCGTTCTGTCCACCCACCTTCGGTACGTGGTAGTTCGGATAGGCGTTGGAATAAGACGGAATGGCATGACAACCCATGCAGCTCTCGGCCTTGACCCTGCCTTGCGCCGGGTCACCTTCGAACGCCTGGGCAGACGACACCACAAGGGCCGCAAATAACAGCAGCGCCTTACCGCCGCACCTCCGTTTGGTTTGCATCACTCCTCCCGCTTATTGATTCGAATCAAGAGCGCGAAGTATAAGCGCAACCGTGGCGCTTTGGGCAGCACCGGCCCGGTGCGCCAGGCATCCGCGCGGGTTCGAGACAAGCAAAGGCGGCGGTCCGCGGGTCCCCGTCGTGCCCCCATTGCCGACCGGGCCGCGGGACATCGGCTGCCCGATCATCCGGCGTTTTCACAGGCCGGCGCTGCGCAGCCTGGTGCCGACGCTGACGCGGAAGGGGGAACTGCTGCGCCGCGGCTTCGAACACCTTGACGTCTGGGGGCGCGGCGTCGACACTGAATTTTTTCCCATCGGCCGTGTGCCCCGGGACCGGGAACGTTCGGTCTGTCTGAGCGTTGGCCGTATGACACCGGAGAAGAACCTCGAAGGCCTGCTTGCACTGGACCTGCCCGGGACCCGGATCGTCGTCGGCGACGGCCCGCAACGCGCCGAGCTGCGGCAGGCGTAGGTAGCCGCACGTGCCGTTCCCGGGGGTGAAGTTCGGCGCGGAGCTGGCGGCCTACCACGCATCGGCGGACGTGTTCGTTTTCCCCCCGCGGACCGATGCCGTTGGTCCGGTCGTGCCCAAGTCGATCGCCAGTGATACGCCGGTGCCCGCCTTCCCGGTGACCGGCCCGCTCGATGTGCTGCAGCCGGGCGTGATGGGGGGCATGCATCCGGACCTGCGGGTGGCCGTGGCGAAGGCGCGTGCACTCGATCATGGTACCTGCCGCGCGGAGGCGCTCAAGCGCGGTTGGGAAGCCATCGCGAGCCAGTTCATGCATGCGCTGGCGCCGATCAATTGCGACAAAGCGCCGGCACTGAACGAGGCACCATGGGAAAATCCGGCTACACGGGCCTGACCCGAATCATCAAGGCGGCAGGCTATTCGCTGCAGGGCTTCCGTGCGGCCTGGAAGCACGAGTCGGCATTCCGCCAGGAGACGCTGATAGCGATCGTCTTGCTGCCGCTGGCGTTCTGGCTGGGGCGGGGCGCCGTGCAGATCGCGCTGCTGGTCGGCAGCCTGTTGCTGGTCGTGATCGTCGAGCTGCTGAACTCAGGCATCGAGGCCGTGGTCGACCGGATCGGTGCCCAGCCGCACGAGCTCTCGGGGCGGGCCAAGGACCTGGGTTCGGCGGCCGTATTCCTGACCCTGCTGCTGATGGTTGTGGTCTGGGCGCTGATCGCGGTCGAACGCTTCTTCCCGACGTTCTGGCTCGGTTGACCGCCGGCCCGGTAGGGCGGGCTGGGCCTGGTAGCGGCCGTGATCATCCTGAAGCACAGGCCCGGTGGTTGACCTGGCGGGCGCCTACAGGACCATCGCGATCTTTTCGTAAGTTGCCTGGATCACCTCGGGCCCGTACTTCCGCTCCAGCCGGCGTACCGTGAAATGACTGTGCGCCATGTCCTGGAAGTGCTGCATGAAAATCAGGTTGACCGTGGCGCCGGCCGCGGCCCCGATGACCGGCAGCGTCCTTGCCGCGGCCCGCAGCGACAACTGCTGGCCGAAGCGGGCGCTCACCGCCTGTATGAACTGCACCAGCACCGGGGCGCCCTCGCCGAGCATCGACGGGTGTGCAACCTGCGCTGTCGCCAGCGTGAGATACGAAGACAGCACCGTCCGCACCCCGTAATAGCCTGTGTCCGCGGCGTCGTCCACCTCGGTACGTCCCCCCAGTGCGAACACCTCGAGGCAGGCCGAGCGCGTCTCGTCAGTGTGAATGTCCTCGCCCTGATCACGCGCGATCTCTGCGATCGAGCGCAGCATCAAGGTCGTGGTGACCGGCAGTTCGACGATCAGGCCGGGTAGCCCGAGCAGCCCGCTGACCGCGCCGGAACCCGTCACCAGCACCTTGTAGAAGCGTCTGTGGGCGCTGTACTCGTGCTCGCGGCGCATCGATGACAGTGCGGTGTTCTGTGCCTTGATGATCGCGACGTCCGCCGCCCGGTGCAGGCGGTTGAACCAGTTGCGGGGCAGCAGGTTGAGGCCGACCTCGATCGGTGTGCCCACGACGCTGGACAGACGCGCGGCAAGGCTCGGGTGCTCCAGGTGTCGACAGGCCCTGCGCAGTTCCGCCAGGTCCTCCGGGGCGATACCTTCACCGACCACCTTGGGTTTCGTCCCTTTGCGTCTGTTGCTGGTCACCATCTCGAGTCATCATCCCGTATTCGTCACGCGGCGGCGTCCCGACTCAGGCCGCTGTCAGTCGTCGCGTCGCTGTTCGGCGACAATGCCGTCGTCGTACTCAGCCGTGCCCGATTCAGCCAGTTGCGCATTGCGTACCCGCTCCAGTTCCTCGCGTATCGGCTCCATGCGCCCGACCTGCTTGCCGACATAGTAGGCGAAGGCGACCAAGCCGGCGCTGGCGATCAATCTGAGCAACATCGTGCGACCTCCCGTTCATGGGTCCTGTGCTAACTCTAATTCAAGGCCATTATCCTTGCCCGGATGTTCGGGGTACACTTTTGACATGGCGCAAAGCACCAGTTGAGGAGATCACGACAAATGTTACGAATGGAAGACCTTTTGCGCAGCGAGATGGCAAAGGGGGTCGCGCTCGGCATTGGGGCTGCCATCCTGGTCCCGGTATTGCTGACCGCGCTGGCGCCGGTGGTCAAGCCCGTGGCCCGGTCGGCCGCCAAGGCGGGCCTGCGCGCCTACGAGCGCGCGCGCGAGGCGGTCGAAGAGGTCGGCGAGGTCATCGAGGACCTGGCGGCCGAGACCCGGTCGGAACTGCGCGAAGAACGGTTCGCGGGTGATGCCGTGGCCGAGGGCGCGCCGGCAACGGACGACGACGGACTCGCTACCGGTCACCCGGTCGGCGAGGAGGCGGTTCGGCATTGAGGTTCGCGATCGCGCACCAGACCGAGGGCCGCACGCGGCTGCGCGCGCTGGAGCGTCCGGTCGAGCCTGCGGAACTGCTCGCGCTCGCGGACGGCGTCGGCGACTTGCCGGGTGTCGATGCGGTCGACTGCCGGACCACGACCGGCAGCTTGGTGATCGAGCACCCCGAGCACGGCTGGGACGAGATCGTGGAGCAGGTCGTGAGCGCGGGGATTGCGCTGGTCGCGCCCGAAGATCTGCCTTGGGCCGTCGCGGACGGCCTTGCCCCGGTGCGTGCGACCGTCGGTCGCGTCGATGGCCTGATGTCGCGACTGACCGCCGGCGGGGTGGACATGCGCACGCTGAGCTTCGTGCTGATGCTGGGCCTCGCGCTGCGCCAGATGATGCGCGGCCAGGTCATGGTCCCGGCGATGTCGTTCGTTTGGTATGCTTCAGAGATACTGATCAAATCGCGGTTGGGCGGCGATGGCCCACCAGATTCGGCAGCAGATTGAGATCGGCATTCGCGTCGGCCCGTCCGGCGGAGTATGCGACAGGCCACCTACCGGGCGCTGCGGTGCCTGCAATACCTGACAGGGGTGACGATATGGCCGTTATCAGAGTCAAGCGACAGCACAAACTCGGCGCCAGGGAGGCCCGGGCCGCGGTCGATCGCATAGCGCAGAAACTGCAGAAGAGTCTCGATGCCGATTGTCGCTGGGTCGGTTCCACGCTCAAATTCAAACGCTCCGGTGCCTCCGGCCAGATCGACGTGAACGACGAAGAACTGGAGATCAATATCAAGCTCGGCATGGTGTTGAGTCCGCTCAAGGGCAAGATCGAAAAGTCGATCGAAGAGGAAATCGATCAGCACCTGACCGCCTAGTGGTCCATGCGGGAAGCGCTGTCACACTCAGCCGGTTCACGAGTCTCATCAACACCCGCGTTACGCCCATGCACCCGGCCCTGATCCTGATCCCCGCCGTCGGCCTGATGCTGGGGCCGAGGCTGTGGGCCTGGCGTGTGCTCGAGCAATATGATGACGAACAGGAAACGCTGCTGTGCGCAGCGGAACTGGCGCGCGACATGCTCGATCGACACGGGCTGCACGCGGTCAAGGTGGAGTCGACCGATCGCGGGGATCATTTCGACCCGGCGGCCCGGGCGGTGCGGCTGTCGCGGCGTCATTTCGACCGTCAGAGCCTGGCCGCGGTGACCACCGCCGCGCACGAGGTCGCGCATGCGCTGCAGCACGCGGACGCTTACGGCCCGTTCAGATGGCGCGGCCGGCTGGCCAGGGTCGCCCAGGTCGCGGGCCAGGCCGGCACCCTCCTGATCATCGCGGTCCCGGTCAGCTATCTGCTGACCCGCCAGCCGCTGCCTCCGAGAATCCTCGGGACCGCGGCACTCGGGGTGTTGGGCACCGGCGCCGTGGCGCAGCTCGCTGCGCTCCCGACCGAGCTGGATGCGAGCTTCCGACGCGCGCTGCCGATGCTGCGCGACGGTTACATCGACGAAGGGCAGGTCGCGGGGGCGCATCGCGTGCTGGTCGCCTGTTCGCTGACCTATGTTGCGGCGTCACTCGCGGGTCTGCTCAACCTCTGGCCCTGGCTGGGCCGGGTCCCGGTGCGGCCGGTGGTGGCGCTGGTGGCCGGTGCAGAGCCCCGGCCGGCCGCTGCGCGGCGCGCGGTCCGCGAGGCACCCAGTCGGTCGCGGACTGCGCTGGCACCGACGGCCACCACGGTCAGACGCGCCGCATTGGAAAAGACGCTCAGGCGCTATGCGAAGCCGCTCATCCGTCGCTGGCTACTGACATTCCCGGACGCTAAGCACTGAGCAGGGCGCATGGTGCGCGATGCGTGCCGTGACTGAGCCGGTGAGAAAGCGTTCGAAGGCCTTTTTGCCCTTGTGGCCGATCACGATCAGGTCACTGCGATGCCTGTTGGCCGCGTCGAGCACCGCCTGCGAGACGTTGGCGTCTTCGATCAGCTCGGTGGAGATCGAGACATCCTTTCCACCAACCTCGGCGGCGACCCATTGCAGCGCCATTTCGGCGGCCCGTTTCTTCCCCTGCCACACCCAGCTCAGCTGTTGGCGGATGTCCTGGCGATACATCCGGATCATCGGCATGACCGTGACCGCATCGATCCCGGCCTGCGACGGCAGCGGCAGCGATGCGCACAGCGCGACGGCCTTTTTGGCCGGCGGCGAGTCGTCGTAGGCGAGCAGCAGGCGCCATGGCCGGTCCTTGCCTGCGGGCGGCGAGGACGTTTGCGCGTCGGCCGCACGCGGCTTCACGACAAGCACCGAGCAGGGCGCGTACTCGAACACGCGATCGGACACGCTGCCGAGCAGGAAGCGCTTGGCGCCGCCCCAGCCGTGCGAACCGACCGCGACGATCTCGCTGCGCGACTCGGTCGCCAGACGCACGATCTCTTCGGCCGGATGGCCGCGGCGTATCTGACCGCTCGCCGCGAGGCCGGCCTTTCGGACCCGCTCGACCTCGTCATCGAGCAGGCGCCGCGCCTCGGCCTCAGCTGCTTCCCGGGCCTCGTCGAAGGCGTCGCGATGTTCCGCCGACAGCTTCTGCACCTCGTCCGCGCCCAGCACTTCCTTGACCACGGTCAGCACCATGACCTCGGTGTCCGGTGGCAGTGGGAACGCGAGCAGGAAGTCCGTTGCCGCACGTGCGGTATCCGATCCATCGGTTGCCAGTAGTATCTTCATAGCCTTGTGTCGCTCAGCCGCGTCCCGCACGGGACGATGATATTTCCATTATGGGCCAGGGCTTGCCCCGCTGCGCCCTGCGCGTCAATGGGCTGCGCCGATGTTCAGCGCATACTGCAGCACGATGTACGTGAAATACACGCCGAGCAGCCAGAAACCCTGCCAGCGATGGAACACCAGCTTGTTCATGCTGATGAAGGCACGGAACGAGAACAGGATGATCAGCATCGCCGGGAAGTGGAAGTAGTAGAAGTTGTCCGGGATCGCGAGCGGCGCGGCCGCCGCGGCCGCACCGATCACGAACAGCACGTTGAGCACGTCGGCGCCGACGATATTGCCCACCGTGATCTCCGGGTGGCCCTTGCGTACCGCGGCGATCGCGGTCATCAGCTCGGGCAGCGAGGTGCCGAACGCGACCATCGTCGCGGCGATCACGTCCTCCGGCACGCTCAGTCGGATCGCAATCTCGGAGGCCGCCGGCACCAGTATCCGGGCCCCGATGATGACCAGCAGCAGGCCGCCGACCACCATCACCCAGGCGAGCGAGAGGCTCATCAGCTCTTCTGCCGGCTCTTCCGCCGCCGCGCCGCTGTTCATCTCCCCGCCCTGTCTGGCCCAGCGATAGGTCATGTAGAGGTAGAGCGACAGTAGGCCGAGGAAGCTGAAGCCGACCCAGCGTTCGAGCATCGGCTCTTCGCCGGGGGCGGCAGTGAACAGCGCGACTGCCGCGATCAGTACCAGCATACTTCCGGAGCCGACCTGGACCCAGCCGGTGCGGTTCAGGATGAACCGGTTGACCGGCACCGCGACGAGCACGCAGGTCAGGCCGAAGATCAGTCCGGTGTCCGCGATGATGGAGCCGACGCCGTTGCCCAGCGCAAGCCCGGGGTTGCCCATATAGGCGGCCATCACGGAGACGAACGCCTCGGGCAGGGTCGTGCCGAGTGAAATCACGGTCGCACCGATCACGATCTTCGGCATCCCGGTACGCGTGGCGAGGTCGACCACGCCGTCGATCATCCAGTCCGCGCCCTTCGAAAGCAGCGCGATACAACCGACGATGGTGACCAGCAGCACCAGCATGGACTGATCGGCCATCAACTGCTGCAACGCGGTTTCGTCCGCGACCCAATGCAAGATGCCGTTGTCCATGCGGGCTCTCCGTTAGCTATTCGTTATTCGTCGCGACACATCGTGGCTGGCCACGACATTTCACCCGGCCGGCAAAACATCAACCATACTGACTACCGGACCCCACCAGACGACCGCGTTGCCGGGTGCTGGTCGGGCAGCTGCTCAGGGTCATAAAGGTGTAACAATTAAACCACAATAAATGGGTCACAATTATGACCATTGTGTTGCCACTTGGAGCATGAGCCCTTGTCCAGATTCCCCCGGCACGGTAAGGCACGATGACCGGTAGCACACTGATCAACCCGGTTCATACCAGCGTCGCGGGTCGCGCACGTCTCGAGATCGCCGGGCTCTATCAATCGGCTGCGCTGAAACGGCGTCTCGAGTCGGCGCTGTTGGCCGCGTCCGGCGTGCGTTCGGACGAGGCCAGTACCCGCACCGGCC
>CBDTXT010000100.1:0-8798 GCA_965364465.1 uncultured Chromatiaceae bacterium | reverse complement strand
GGCCAGGTGCCGCCACACCTCGACAAAGCCGTGCACGCCCGTCTGCCAATGGCCGCGGCAGTCGCGAACGTGGAAGCGGGCCAGCGCCGCGTCGCGAGCGACGCCGAAGCGCTGCTCGAGGTCGGGTGTCCGAGCGATGTCCACCCAGAGCAGGCGGCGGGCACCTCGGATGCGCCGGTAATGGGCGATTTCGCGCCGACACAGCGGACAGGCGCCGTCGAACAGCACCACCGGCTTGGCCGGCAAACCCCCGGCGGCTTCGTCGATCTGGCTTTCGGCCATCGATAGGTTCCTTCTAATGCAGCGGCGCCGCTACGCGCCCGATGATTGACTTCCCGATTTCCCGCCGGAGCCCGTGCCAGCCGAGGGAAGCGTTTCGCTTTCTTAAAACCCACCTAGGCAGTGTAGACTTAACGAACAGAAAAAAACGTTTCAAAAATTGGTCAATTAAACTGCCACGTCAGTCGACCCCACGCGGCGCGGCATTGCCCCGTGGCCTGTCAGTGCCCGGCTTCAAGCCGCATGCGCTGCCGAGCTGGGGCACGAGGTCTGCCGATTCGAAAAATCCGAACTTCCACGCCGGTGTTTTCGAGCCCCGCAGCCGTGGCCAGCGTCAATACTTCCCCTCGAGCCATCAGACATTGTTTTCGGAGGGGATCATGCTAGCTCACAGGACGTCGTGGCCCGCGCCGCGCAACGATCTGGAACACGAAATCTCGCAACTCGCAGCGGTCGAGGCCGGCGATGCCGGGTTCATCAGTTGTTATTTGGATCTGCGCGACGGCATCGCGGCATCCGAGCGCTTCGTGGATCGGCGCGCCGACACGCTTCGCGCGACGCTGTCCGGACGTGCGCGCGAGGACTTCGACAGTGCACTGGGCATGCTGCGGCTACAGTTGCGACGGCCGACGGAAGCCGGGTCACCGGGGCTCGGGGTGTTCGCCCGAAGCCTTGCGGGCGGCAGCTTTCTGAGCAGTGTGCCGCTCGGCCGGCCGCTTCAGAACGACCTGAGCTATTACCGTATCCCGGACCTGGTCCCGCTGCTCCCGGCGCTCGATGACACGCCCGGTTTCACGCTGGTCGTCGTGCGCAACGGCGCGCTGCAGGTGACCGATTGGGATGGCAGCCGCGCGACGCCCAGGGTCTGGGCCGCTTTCGCCTCGGCCGGCATTGCGGGCCAGGATCGGCGTGCCGATGTCGTAATCCCGGAACGCCGGCTGCAGGTTGTGCGCCGCGTGCTCGCGGCGGTCAGCAGCACGCCCTTGGTCGTCGCCGGCGATGCGGCCCAGCTGAATGCGGTGGTCGATTTCCTGCCCCGGCGCGCTGCCGGCCGCCTGGCCGGTGTGATCGACGTGCCGCTCGCAATACCGCAGCAGGAGGTACTCCCGTTCGTCGTTCGGCGGCTAGCCGATGCCCGGCGCGCTTCGTCGCAACGGCTGGTTGACCGGCTGGTACGGGCGCTGCGCGGCGGCGGCCGTGCGGTGGCCGGCGAGCTGGCGGTCTGTCAGGCGCTGCGTGCGGGCGCGGCGGATACGCTGGTCATTGCATCCGAAGGCACGCCAGCGGGCTGGACCTGCGCCGACTGCGACGCGGTCGAGGGCTGCGCGGTGCCGCCATCGCACTGCTCGCATTGCGGATCGCAGGCGGTTGCCGAGTGGCGGCCAGTCACCGAGGCGGTTCGACTCGCCTGTCAGCAGGGCGTGCGGGTCGTGTTCGACGAATCGGACAGGTTGCGCTACCTGGGTGGTATCGCTTGCCTGCTCAGGCAGCCCGCTGACCTTCAGGTGATGCCCGAACCGGCCGTTCCGCGCCCGCTGGATCTGGTCGCATGATCCGCGTGGGGGTGATGATGCGTGTGCAAATTTCTGCCAATACCGATGCGGCGGCCGCCCAGGTAGACCAGCTCTCACGCTTCTACCTTAGCGGACTGGAAGACGCGGTGGGTTCGATCTCTGTCGTGGTCGACGACCGTCGCGATGCGTTGGGCAAGCCATTGGTGCGGTGCCGCGTCATCGGCCATCTGAGTCAAGGTGAGCGTCTGGAGGTGGTCGAGGTGCAGGCCGACCTGGTCCTCGCGATCACCCGGGCGCTGGACCGGACGATTCGTACACTACGTCGTCGGGACGCGCGCGGCCACCTGGCGCGCAGCGCCTGACGATCCGACCGTTTCCGTACGTCGCGTCGAGCGCCACGTCCCGTCGGGGGACGTGGCGTTTTCCGTTGTGCCCGCTGGACGGGGGGGTAGCCCCGCCGCGCATAATTGCATCGAGAAAAACGATGTTTTATCGTGTTTTATTCGCTTTTTCTTTGCGCCTTCGCGCGCCATAGTTCGCGCAGGGCGGGGCCAGCTGGAACCGCGGCGGAGCGGACCGGGGAGGCGGCGGATGACGACGGGGATTGTGTTGGGTCTGGCCATATCGGCGGCGCTGGTCGCGCTGGCCGCATTGCAGCTCGTCTGGATCGGGTGCGCCAAACGGCGCGGCACCGAGACCTGAGGCGGGTCAATGGCGAGACACGGGCTGACGGTGCTTGCTGTCGCAGCGGGCCTCTGGCTGCTGCTCAGCGGTGGTGATCTGGCATCCTGGTTGATCGGAGCCCCGGTGATCGTTGCCGCCGCCTGGTCGGTCAGGCTTCTGCCGGTCCCGGATCGCGTCCCGTTCTCCCCGATCGCCGCGCTGCGCTTCCTGCCGTTCTTTGTTGCGGAATCGCTGCGTGGCGGGGTCGACGTCGCGAGCCGGGTGCTGGCATCAGAATTGCGCGTGCAGCCTGGTTTCGAGAGCTATCCGCTGCGTCTGAGACATGTGCCGGCCCGCGTGATGTTCGTGAATGCGGTGAGCCTGCTGCCGGGTACACTGGCCGCCGACCTGAGCGGTGACCGCGTGCAGGTACATGTCTTGGACAGCACCAGCGATTTCCGCGCCGAGCTCGAGGATCTCGAGCGGCGCATTGGCCGCATCTACCGCGAGGTACTGCAATGAATGCGCCGCTTTCGTTGGGACTCCAGTCGATTTTGATGACCGCCCTCGGTCTGTTGCTGCTCACGCTGCTGCTGGGACTGATTCGCGCACTGCGTGGTCCGACCTTGGAAGATCGCCTGATGTCGGTGCTGCTGCTGGGCAGTGGCGGGGTGGCAACACTGCTGCTGCTGGCGCTGCTGCTCGCGATGCCGGCATTGCTCGACGTCGCACTGTTGCTGGCGCTGCTCGGCGCCGTCGCCGCAGCCGCGATGACGCGGAGGGCGGTCGACGATGTCTGAGTTCTTCGGCATCGCGCTGATCGCCGCCGGCCTGTTGTTCTTTGCCGCCGGTAGCATCGGGCTGCTGCGTCTGCCCGATATGTATTCGCGCCTGCATGCGCTGACCAAGGCGGACAACCTGGGCCTCGGGTTACTGGCCGGCGGGGTCGCGCTACTCGCGGGCAGTCTGACCGTTGCGCTCAAGGTCCTGGTGATGTGGTTGCTCGTGCTGTTCGCGAGCGCCGCATCCGCCCACCTGATCGCGCAACATGCCTCGCGACGAGGGGGCGGTCGATGACCGATGTGCTCTGGATACCGCTCGACCTGCTGCTGGCCGCGCTGCTGTTGGGCCTCGGCTGGGCCAGCGTCGCGACGCGCGATCTGAAGCGCGGCGTCGTGCTGTTCATCGTGTTCGGGTTGTTGCTGGCCTTGACCTGGGCGCGTCTGCGTGCACCCGACCTGGCGCTGGCCGAGGCGGCGATCGGCGCCGGAATCGCCGGCGCGCTGCTGCTGGCCGCGTTGCGCGAACAGCCCCGGGTCGCTGCGCCAGACGCGATGTCCGACGGCCCCCGTCGCTGGCTGCTGAACCTGTTCTGCGTCGGCCTTGCAGGCGTCATGGCCTGGGCGCTGTTGGATGCGCTGGGTCGCTCCGACGGCCTTCGGCTGGCCGAGCTGGCCAGTCAGCGCATCGTCGACAGTGGCGTCAGCAACCCGGTCACCGCGGTGCTGTTGAACTTCCGCGCCTACGACACGCTGCTGGAACTCGCGGTGGTGCTGGCCGCTGTGCTGGGAGTGCTGGCCCTCGGGCCCGCTCGGCGCGGCTTCGAGCCTGCGCCTCCGGTACTCGGCAGTCTGATCCGCTGGTTGCTGCCGTTGCTGATCGTCACCGCGGGTTATTTACTCTGGGTCGGTGCGCATGCCCCGGGCGGCGCGTTCCAGGCCGGCGCCACGCTCGCCGCGGCGGCTGTGCTGCTGCGCCTCGGCGGACGCGCCGATGCCGGGCTGCCGTCGGTCCGCTGGCTACGCTGGCTGCTGGTCGCCGGGGTCGGCGTGTTCGTGCTCGTCGGCCTCGCATTGATCGGTCCCGGGCGCGCCTTCCTGCAGTATCCGCTGGAATGGGCCGGGGTCCTGATCCTGCTGATCGAGACCGCCGCCACCCTGTCGATTGCGGTGGCCCTTGCCCTTGCCTATCTCGGCGGGCGTCCGACCGGCTGGGTTGCGACGGTGCCGCTGGACAAGACGTCGGGCCACCAGGAGGTGCGGTGATGCTGCCGCAGGAGATCATCTTCGGCCTGACCGGTATCGGTCTCTTCGTCATCGGCCTGCGCGGCGCATTGCTGCCCGCCGCGGCGCTGGCAAGGATTCTCGCGATCAACGTGTGTGGTGCGGGCGTGTTCCTGGTGTTCGTGACCCTGGCCTACCGCGGTATCGACCAGACCCCGGACCCGGTGCCGCTGGCACTGGTGCTGACCGGCATCGTTGTCGCGGTCAGTGCGACCGCATTGGCCCTGGCCTTGGCTCGCCGCTTGCAGGAGCATGGTGGTGACTAGCCTGCTGATCTGGCCGATCGCACTGCCGCTGCTCGGCGCGCTGCTGGCGCTGCTGTGGTCGTCGCGCGCGAACCTGATCGGTATCGGCGTCGCGGTTGGCACGCTGCTCGCCGCCGTGCTGCTTGCCCAGCGATTCGCTGTCAATGGACCGCTGGAACTTGCGGTGGGTGGATGGGATCCGGGACTGGGCATCGCGTTGCGCGCAGACGGCCTGGCGGCCGCCTTGTTGCTGATGAGCAGCCTGGTCGGGCTTGCGGCGAGCATCTACGCGAGCGCGTACTTTCGTGACCCGGTGCAACGTGGTGGGTTCTGGCCTCTTTGGCTATTGATGGTCAGCGCGCTGCACGCGCTGTTGCTCGCCGGGGACGTGTTTAACGTCTATGTGACGCTCGAGTTGCTTGGGTTGTCCGCGGTCGCCCTCGCGGCGCTGGGCGGCAGCCGGGCCTCGCTGCAGGCGGCATTGCGCTATCTGACGGTCGGTTTGCTCGGGTCGATGGCGTTCCTGGCCGGCGTCGCATTGCTCTATGCCGCGTACGGCACACTCGACATGCGCAGCCTGGCTGGCCTGATAGGCGCCGAACCTGCCGCCTGGGTGTCGCTCACGCTGATGACCTCGGGTCTCCTGATCAAGGCGGCGCTGTTTCCGCTGCACTTCTGGCTGCCGCCGACGCATGCCAACGCGCCCGCACCGGTCAGCGCGGCGCTGTCCGCGCTGGTCGTGAAGGCGGCCTTTTACCTGGTGCTGCGGCTGTGGTTCGACGTGTTCGACGGCGCACTTACCCAGACCGCTGGATCACTGCTCGGCCTGCTCGGTGCGGCCGCGGTGCTCTGGGGTTCGTGGATGGCGCTGCGGGCGGATCGCCTGAAACTGCTCGCCGCCTATTCGACCTGCGCCCAGCTCGGCTACCTGTTCCTGTTCTTTCCGCTGCTGCTCGCGTTGCCGCCAGGCCCGGGGCGGGATGCCGCGTTCGGTGGTCTGGTGCTGTTCGCGCTGACCCACGGTTTTGCCAAGAGCGCGCTGTTTCTCGGGGCAGGGGTGATCCAGCAGCACGCCGGCCATGATCGGATCGCCGAGCTTGGCGGTACCGCACGGGCCCTGCCGGTCACGACCTTTGTGCTCGCCTTGTCCGGCGTGGCGCTGATCGGCCTGCCGCCGAGCGGTACCTTCCTGGCCAAGTGGCAGCTGCTGACCGCGGCGGTCGACACCGGTCAGTGGCTCCTGCTGCCGGTGGTCGCGCTCGGTTCGCTGCTCGCGGGCGCCTACAGCTTCCGGGTGCTGGGCCATGCGTTCGGGCCCGGTGAGCGGGACGGCGGCGTGCTCGCTGGCGGACGCGAAGAGATTCCCGCGCTGCTGCTGGCCATCGTCGCCACGCTGATCCTTGGTCTCGGGGCGGCCGGCCTCTGGGATTTTCTAGCGATCGGTAGGCCGCTCATGGAGGCGTCGCCATGAGTCTCTCCAGCCTGCTGCCGGCGCTGATCCTGTTGACGTCGCTGCTGCCCGGGCTCGCGATCTTCCTGCTGCGCGAGGAAAGCCACCGGCTGCGCACCGCGCTCAACCTGTTCGGGGCGCTCACCAAGTTGCTGCTGGTCGGCCTGATGATCTGGGGGGTTTTTCATGAGCGCGTGTTCGAGACGCGCTGGACGCTCGCGCCCGGACTCGATCTGGTGCTGCATGCCGACGCACTGTCCGTGCTGTTCGTCAGCCTGTCGACGCTGCTCTGGCTGGTCACGACGGTCTACGCGATCGGCTACCTTGAAGACACGCCTCACCGCAGCCGCTTCTTCGGGTTCTTCAGCCTCTGCGTCACGGCCACGGTCGGCCTCGCGCTCGCCGGCAATCTGTTCACGTTCGTGATCTTTTACGAAATGTTGACGCTCGCGACCTATCCGCTGGTCGCGCACAAGGGGACCCCGGCGGCGGTGCGCGGCGCCCGGATCTACCTCGCCTACACGCTGAGCGGCGGCGTGCTGCTGCTGATCGGTGCGGTATGGCTGCGTACCATCGCCGGTCCGTTGGATTTCGTGCAGGGCGGCATCCTCGGCGGTCTCGAGGGGGTCGATCCCTGGGCGCTGCGCTGGATCTTCTTGCTGCTGATCGTCGGCCTCGGCGTCAAGGCCGCACTCGTGCCGCTGCACGGCTGGCTACCGCAAGCGATGGTCGCTCCGGCGCCCGTCAGTGCGCTGTTGCATGCAGTCGCGGTGGTCAAGGCCGGGGCCTTCGGCATCGTGCGCGTGGTGTACGACGTCTACGGGGTGGAGTTCACCGCCGCGCTCGGTCTGTTACCGCTGCTCGGCGCGGTCGCGGCCGTCACGATCATCTACGGCTCGGTGAAGGCCCTTTCGCAGGATCACCTGAAGAAACGCCTGGCCTATTCGACGGTCAGCCAGGTCTCCTATATCGCGCTGGGTACCGCGATCCTCGGCCCGCTGGCGACCATCGGGGGTGTCGTCCACCTGGTCCATCAGGGGGTCATGAAGATCACGCTGTTTTTTGCAGCGGGCAATTATGCCGAGAACCTCGGGGTGCATCGGGTCAGCGAGATGGACGGTGTCGGGCGCCGCATGCCGGGTACGACACTGGCCTTCACGGTCGGCGCGCTCGGCATGATCGGCGTGCCGCCGGTGGCCGGCTTCGTCAGCAAATGGTACCTGGGCCTCGGTGCGGTCGAGGCGGGGGCCGCGGCCTGGGTACTGCCGGTACTGGTGACCAGCAGCCTGCTCAACGCCGCCTACTTCCTACCGATCCTGTATCGCGCCTGGTTCAAGCCAATGCCCGCGGCCTGGCCGTCGGAGAAGGCGCCGGTCGGACGTTGGGAGATGCCCGGCGCGCTGCTTTGGCCGCCGGTCGTGACCGCGCTGCTGGCGCTGGCGGCGGGTCTGCTCGCCGCGGCACCCTACAGTCCGCTCGAGTGGGCGCAACTGATCGCCTCACGGGAGTACGCCTCATGAACCAGGTGTTGTTGATCCTGGCGCCGGCGCTGCCGCTGTTGCTCGCACCGCTGGCGATGAAACGGCGCTGGGTCCTGCCGTTGGCCGCGCTGCCGGCACTGTTGCTGGCCCTGCTGGCACCGATCGGCAGTGGCGTCGCGTTGCCCTGGCTCTTGCTCGGCGTCCACCTCGAACTCGATGCGGTCGGGCGACTTTTCCTGCTCTTCAGCACCCTGATCTGGCTCGTTACCGCGATTTACGTCGCGCTCGGGCGCGGCACCGAAGGCGCCGCAGCGAGCTTTGGCGTGTTCTTCCTGCTGGCGATGGCCGGCAATATCCTGCTGATCGTTGCGGCCGACATCGTGACCTTCTATGTCGGCTTCGCGCTGATGGGTCTGTCGGCATACGGCTTGGTGCTGCGCCGTTCGCAGCTCGCCCGACGGGCAGGACGGGTCTATCTGGCCTTCACACTGGTCGGCGAACTTGCGCTGTTCGGCGCGATGTTGCTGCTGTTCGCGGCCGGCGGGTCACTGCTGTTCGTCGATCTCGCCGCGCGGCCAGTGCCGGGCGGTGCCGTCGCGCTGCTGTTACTCGGTTTCGGCATCAAGGTCGCGTTGCCGGGACTCCACCCCTGGCTGCCATTGGCCTATACGTCGGCCCCGATCGCGGCGGTGGCCGTGCTGAGCGGGCCGATGATGAAAGCGGGCCTGCTGGGCTGGCTGCGTTTTCTGCCGCCCGGCGCGCCCGGTGTCGATACCTGGGGGCCGCCGCTGATGTTGCTGGGCGGTCTCGGCATCCTGCTCGGTGTAGCGATCGGCACACTGCAGCGCGCCCCGCGCGCGGTGCTGGCCTATTCCAGCATTGCGAAGATGGGGCTGATCATGGTGCTGTTCGGCCAATTGCTGACCGCGCCGCCTTATGCCGACGCGCTGCTGACGTCCCTGCTGCTGTTCGCGATGCATCACCTGTTGGTGAAATCGACAATGTTCCTGGGACTGGGGGAATGGGAGAGGCGCGGCGGTGAGTTCTGGATACTGGCCGGATTGACGTTGCTTACGCTGTCGATGGCGGCGGTGCCGCTGACT
>CBDTXT010000099.1:0-8855 GCA_965364465.1 uncultured Chromatiaceae bacterium | reverse complement strand
ATGACGCCTGTGGATCGGCTGAGTGTTACCGAACTTACCAAGCAGCCCACTAGGCAATACCTCGTCCAGCGTGCACACTTCTCGACATGAACCCGAGGGAAGAGGCCCACCCGTGCAAGCAGGCTACCTGACGGTCGAGACACATGCCGGGCATGCCGGGCTGTCACGACTGAAACTGCGCAGCGAACAGCCGGACCCGGACCCGACCGGGCACGAACAACCGCGCATCCGTTACGTCGCGCAGTTCAACGACGGCGATGCGGCGCTGATGCACACGCACGAAATCCTGAAACGACGCCTGCTCGACCCCGACACCCACCTCTACCGCATCGCGCCGGAGAGCGCGGTGGCCGCCATCGAGTCGTTGGGCCTGCGCCATCGTCGCGTCTACCTGGATCCGGACTTTTCCGAGCAGAGCAGGACGACCATCGCGCAGTTCACAACCCGCTTCGCCCGACAACGTGAACGCCGCGAACGCCTCTTCCAGACGCTCGGTTACATCGGCATCGCGCTGCTGCTGTTCAATCTGGTCGCCTTGTCGCTCGCCTGAGGCAGCGCATCGCTCAGGGCTTTCGCGGAGGGCAAATCCGTCCATACTTGTAGGTGGAGGCCATTCGACAACGTCCAGCCCATGTCAAAACAGAACCGATTCTTCGCCGCGGTGCTGCTTGCCGCCTCGAGTCTGGCCGGGAACGCGGACGCGCCGGCGGATGCCTCGCTCGCTGCGGTCCGTGAAGCGCTCTGGGGTGACGTCGAGCGTCAGGTCGTGCAACTGCATCGCGAACTCGGCATCGACCGGCTGTCACCAGAGGTACGACGCGCGCTTCGGCAGGTACCACGGGAGCAGTTCGTACCGGAACAACAGCGACGCCACGCCTACGAAAATCGTCCCTTGCCGATAGGTTACGGCCAGACCATCTCACAGCCCCTGATCGTCGCGGTGATGACCGAGCTGCTCGAGGTCGAGGCCGGCGACCGGATCTTCGAGCTGGGTACCGGATCGGGCTATCAGGCGGCGGTACTCGACGCACTCGGTGCCGAGGTGTACAGCGTGGAGATCGTTCCGGCGCTCGGAGAGCGGGCGCGCGAGACGCTGGGCACGCTCGGCCATCGCGGCGTCGAGACCCGTGTCGGGGACGGGTACTTCGGATGGGAGTCCGCGGCCCCTTTCGACGCGATCATCGTCACCGCCGCCAGCGAACATATTCCGCCCCCGCTGTTGCGACAGCTGAAACCCGGCGGGCGCATGATCATCCCGGTCGGCAGTCGATTCCTGACCCAGAAGCTCGTGCTCGTGACCCGCGACCCGGCCGGCCAGGTGCGCACGCGTGAGATCCTGCCGGTGACCTTCGTACCGCTGACGGGCACGCGCTGAGCCGGCGATTATCGCGCGAGGCGGCGGACCGACGGCAAGACCATGCGAAACAGCGCGCCTCCTCTCGCGGCCATCGGCCTGATCTCGGCGACTGCGCTCAGCTACGAAATCCTGCTGACCCGCGTGTTCGCGATCGTGCACTGGCACCACCTGGTCGCGATAGCGATCAGTCTCGCGCTCCTGGGCTACGGGGTCAGCGGAACCTTCCTCACCCTGATCGGAACGCGCCTGCGCCGCCGTTTCCCGGCCTTTTTCATCGCCAACGCCATCCTGTTCGCAATCACCTCGCTGGTCTGTCTGCAAGTCGCACAGCGCGTCCCGCTCGATCCGCAGGCACTCGCCTGGGATTCGCGCCAGGCCCTCTATCTCGCCGCCACCTTCCTGCTAATGGCGATCCCGTTCTTTGCAGCGGCCAACTGCATCGGGGCGGCCCTGTGGCAATTTCGCGCCGACATCCCGCGCATTTACGGCTTCGACCTCGTGGGTGCCGGCCTCGGTGCATTCGTGCCGCTCGCGGCCCTCGCCCTGCTACGCCCGGCCGAGGCGCTGTTCGGGGTCTTCGTCGGCGGCCTGCTGGCGGCCACCCTCGCGGCACGGGCGATGCGCTGGCACCCGGTCCGGGTACTCCTGCTGGCGATCACGTTCGCAGTCGTGGCGGGGGCCGGCCTCGATCTCCAGATCGCACCGTCCGCCTATAAGGATCTGGCGCGGGCCTTAACCGTCTACGGCGCACAGATCGACAGCGAGTTGAGCGGCGTGGATGGCGTGGTCGACGTGGTGCGCAACGACAGGGTCGCACAACGCTTCGCACCCGGGCTGAGCCTGAACGCCGAAGCGTCACCACCGAAACAGCTGACCGTATTCGTGGATGGCGAGGCGGCCGGCGCGATCGACGTCGACCAGGGCAGCGGCCGGGTTGACGACTACCTCGGGCAGATGGTGTCTGCGCTGCCCTTCAGCCTGCGACCCGACGCGCATGTCGCGGTGCTCGATGCCGGCGCAGGTTTCAGGGTGCGGCAGGCGGCCGCGCTCGGCGCCACCCGTATCGCCGCGATCGAACCCACCCGGGCCCTTTTCGAACTCGCGTGCACGCGATACCGTGACCAGCAGCCGACAGTCTGCGACAGCTCGCGGGTCCAGTGGCACATCCAGACGGCACGCGCCCATCTGGCCGGCCTGGCCGGGCGATTCGATATCATCACCATGGTCGCGAACGCTGACCCGGGCGGCGTCGATGCGTTGAGCATCGATTACGGTCTCACCACCGAGGCATTCGGCGAGTTCTTGAGTCACCTCGAGCACCGTGGACTGCTCGCGATCGAGGGCCCGACCCGGCTGCCGCCGCGCCTCGCCTTGCGCTTGCTGCACACCGCGCAGCGCGCACTGCTCGCCTCGGACGTGCGACACCCGGACCAGCACATCGCGATGATTCGCGGCTGGCAACGCTTCCTGCTGATGGTATCCAACGTCCCGTTGGAGGCGCGCGACATTGGGCGGATACGCGGCTTCGCCGACGACCTCGGATTCGATCTGGTCTGGCTGCCGGATATCCGTGCCGAAGAGGTCAATCGTTTCCAGGTACTGCAACAGCCGCTGTTCTTCAACGGTGCCGCGCGGCTGCTGGACCCGCAGCGGGCGGTTGCCGACGGGCCAGGACTTTACCGGCCGAGGCCCGCCAGCGACGATCGGCCTTTTCCGATGCTATTCACCGGCTGGGGCGAGTCCTGGAATGCGTTGATGCGCGCCGATCCGGCCGGGCTGGCCCGGCTCGACAGCGCGTTGCTGATCAGCCTGGTCACGCTCGGGCTGGTCGGCGTCGCCGCGGTGCTGTTGATACTGCTGCCTTTGTCATGGATGCGGCCAGACCGGGACCAGGGCGCAGCGGGCGGGCTGCGCATTCGCACTATGCTGTACTTTTCGTTGATCGGTATCGCGTTCCTGTTCCTGGAGTTGGCCTGGATCCAGCGCATGCAGCTGTTTCTGGGCCACCCGGTGTACGCGACCACAGCAGTGCTTGCGGCATTTCTCGTATTCGCCGGTCTCGGCAGCTTCTGGTCACAGCGCGCCGGAAACCGAACTCGAAGCAGCCTGTTGAAACCCGCAGTGCTGGTCATCATGGCCTTCAGCCTGACCTATGTACTGTTGTTGCCGGACTGGCTCGAACGCCTCGCAGGCATGGCACTGGGCTGGCGCATCGCGGCGGTGCTGCTACTGCTTGCCCCGCTCGCCTTCGCGATGGGCATCCCGTTCCCGACCGGCCTCAGCCAGCTTGGCGACGCGGCGCCTGGCCTGGTGCCCTGGGCCTGGGGTATCAACGGCTGCGCCTCGGTAATCAGCGCCGCCGCGGCAACGCCGCTGGCCGCGCAGATCGGTTTCAACGGCTTGATCCTGATCGCGGTGTGCAGCTATCTGCTGCTGCCCTCGATCGCATGGCGGCGTGGCTGAGCTTGCGTTGCGATAGCGCTGCCGCTGCGCTGATCTGGCACAGGGGGCGCGCGACCGCCTTAACTATACTTGTAGCAGGGAAATGCGTACGGCTTCTTCAGTGGGGGATCGCCATGAGCACGAAAAAAGACGAGCCGATGGTCAGCATCGAGGCCATTCGTGAATCACCGTTCGGGCCGGACCTGACCGACACACAGTGCCGCTTGCTGGCCGAATCGACCGGCCTGATCGGCCTCGACGTCGGCGCTCCGCTGCTCGATGAGGGGCACGTCGACGAGGTGCTGTACGTCGTGTCCAGCGGAAGCCTCGAGGTCGTGAAGCAGACCGGGGGTGGCGACGCGGTCACGCTGCAGCTGCTGCACCGGGGGGATATGGCGGGCATCCTCGGTTTCGTCGACGGTGTGCCGCACAGCGCCGCGATCAGGGCGTTGACCCAGTGCGAACTGATTGCGCTGGATCGCAAGGATCTCGAGCGACTGATCGACCAGGACCCTCACCTCGCCTACCTGGTGATGCGAACCGTGGTGCGTGCCGCACACCGCATCCTCCGCCGGATGAACGCGCAATTCGTCGAGATGACGAACTACATCAGCCACCAGCACGGTCGCTACTGAGCGTCTGCAGGGTCCGCGACCGCGCGCCGGAAGCGATACTTCACGATCCGGTCGTTGCCGGAATCCGCGAGCCAGAGCAGGTCACCGGCGCTGTCCACCCCCTCCGGGGTGGTGAATACCCCGGGCCCCCTGCCGGGTTCGCCGGTGCCCAGTATGGCCACCAGGCCTCGGTCGGGCGCGATCACCTTGATCGAATGCGTGTACTTGTCCGCCGCCAGCAGTGTGCCGTCGGGCAGCACATCGAGGTAACGCACACCGTTGAAATCGTAGGGCGGGCCGGTCAGTTCTTCGACGATTTCGAGCCCGGCGTTCAGCAACAGTATCCGGTCATTGCCGGCATCGGCGAGCCAGATGCGGCCGTCCGGGGCCAGTTCGAGGTCGTGCGGCGCAGACAGGCCACGCAGCTCGTGCACGACGCGACCGTCACGAAACGCGAGCACGTTATTCGACCACGCGCCCGCGACGTAAAGCATGCCGTTGGGGTGAACCAACACACCCTCGGGGCCGCGCATCCGGTCGCTCACCTCACCGATCAGCTCGCCCCGGGTACCCTGGGCCCGGTAGATCGCGACCCGGCCGTTGTGCGTATCCGCGACGTACAGGCGCCCATCCGGCGCAATGTCGACGTCATGGGTGCCGCTCAGCTCGCCTTCTCCAAACGCATCGACCGCCGCCAGCGTCGCCGAATCGAGCACGACAACGCGCCCGGAACCCACATCGGCCACATATAACAGGCGCCCATCGGCGGACAGTTTGACGTCGTGCGGATTCGACAGCGGCGTCGTGCTGGAGCGCTCGAACTCGAATTGCCAGTCCCCCACGCCGCTGGCCGCGCCAGTCCAGATTGCTTGCAGCAGTGCACAGCCCAGCAGCAGATGTCTTTTGATCAAGGGCCACCTCCCAGCGCGCCGGGTCACCCGGCCATGTGGTTCACCCGCCGGGTGCGCAGCAAGTATGCGATCGACCGGCGCAACGGTTACCCGGCATCAGGGACCGGGTAGAGACCAATCTAGCGTATTGGCAGTGGGCCGGGGCTGCGGAATGTCCGCCTGGAAAGACGGGGATTGCCGGGTCGGTCGAGGCTCAGGAGTCGTACCTGTCCCCAACGCCGTAGCGCTGGAGGATACGCTTCACGTAACGCCGGGTCTCGGCGTACGGTGGAATCCCGCCATGGCGCTCGACGGCCCCCTCACCTGCGTTGTAGCCGGCGAGCATCAGACTCAGGTCGCCATCGAAGCGACGCCCCAGCCACTGCAGGTAGGCCATGCCGCCATGCAGATTCTCGATCGGCTCGAACGGGTCTGCGACCCCGAAGCGCTTCGCGGTCGACGGGATCAGCTGCATCAGGCCAATCGCCCCGCGCGGCGACCGGGCCTTCGGGTTGAAATTGGACTCGGCGCGCACCACCTCGCGCACCAGGGCCGGATCCAGTTCGTACTGTGGCGCGATCTCATAGATCGCGATCAACAGGCCGGCCCGCCGTGGGTCCGCGAGGTGCAGTTCCAGGCCGTTGCTCGCGACACAGTGCAGTGGCTTCGCCGCCACCGAGACCAGGCTGTCCATGATCCAGTCCGGGGACCGCTCGCCCAGCCGCTCGGCCTCGCGCAGCCAGGCCGCCGCGAGTCGGTCGTCGCGCGGCACCCCGCGTCCCTGGTAGTACAGCCAACCGAGCTCGAACGCGGCCAGGCCCTGTTCGTTCAGCGCGGCGGCGCACAGATAGACCAGGGCGCGGTCGACGTCGCGTGCGACCCCCTCGCCGAACAGATACTGCAGGCCTTTTTCGGTCAGTTGCGCCGGCGGCATCGCAGCCGCCGCGCAGGCGACCCGACTGCCGAGCAGGGCCAAGATCAGGCTTGCCAGCAGGATCGCGGCAAATCTCAGCGGGCGGTCTTTTCGAGCTACGCGGTGCATCATGACCCGGGCTCTGCAAGGGCCATGCCCGAGTGCCATCTACCCGCCGGATCCGCTGCGCCCAGGACAGCAAACCTACACTGAATCCTGAGCTTAGCGGGCAAATACCCTGATAGGAATGCACTTTCTGAGATCCCCCTTCCATTGCGAAACCTAAAGTAATTTCTCAAGTTGTAAAGTGGAGTGGCATCGGCCGCGGGCCCCTGCGACGCCCGTCCCGAGCCGATGGCGCACCGGCCACCTGTTCGTTTACATTGGACGACGAAAGCAACGTAGACGACCGAGCGCCGTGCGATTCCCGCCCGTCCGCCATCTGTTGACCGGGTTGCTGCAACCCGACGATCGTTACCGCGTCATCGCCTGGCTGTTCCTGCGGCTGATCGCGCTGATCTATCTCGCGGCCTTCGCCTCCACCGCACTGGAGATCACCGGACTGGTCGGGGAAGACGGCATCCTGCCGGCGGCCGGGCATCTCGCGGGCCTCGAACAGCAGTTCGGGGACGCCCGCTGGCTTCGCGTACCGACGCTGTTCTGGATCACGCACGGCGATACCGCGCTGCTCGCCGCCGCTTACGCCGGCTGCGCCGCAGCCTTATTGCTGTTCATCGGCTGGCGGCCACTGCTGGCCACGCTGCTGCTGTTCGTGCTCTATCTTTCGCTGTTCCGGGTCGGTCAGCTGTTCTTCAATTTCCAGTGGGACTATCTGCTGCTCGAGGCGGGATTCCTGTCGATATTCCTGACCGCCGGCCCGAACCGGCTGCTGGTCTTTCTGTTCCACTGGCTGTTGTTTCGGCTGCGCTTTCTTTCCGGTCTGTCGAAGCTGCTCAGCGAAGACCCTTCGTGGCGTGGGCTGACCGCGCTGAATCACTATTTCGAGACGCAGCCACTGCCGCACATGGGTGCCTGGTACGCCCATCAGCTGCCTGATTGGTTGCTGCGGGCCGGTACCGGGGCCACGCTGTTCGTCGAGCTGGTGGTCCCGTTCTTCATCTTCCTGCCGCGCCCGTTCCGGCTGTTCGCCGCGTTGACGACGATCACGATCCAGGTGCTGATCATCCTGACCAGCAACCACAACTTCATCAACCTGCTGACCATCGCGCTTTGCCTGTTCCTGCTCGACGATCGTGCGATCGGGCGGCTGGTACCCGACAGGCTGCGGCGTCGCGCCGATGTGCCGGGGCGCGGCCTGTTGCACAAGATCCTGCTGCCACCGCTCGGCGCGTTGCTACTGCTCGTGAGCAGCCTCGCGATACACGATTTCGTCACCGGGCGACGCGGCACGGACACCTGGACGGCCGCGGCGACAAGCTGGATGCGTGGCTGGGGTCTGGCCAATGTCTACCACGTCTTCCCGACCATGCAGAAGGAGCGCCAGGAGCTGGTGATAGAGGGCAGCAACGACGGGCGCCACTGGCAGGCCTATCGGTTTCGCTACAAGCCCAACAGCCCGGACGATCGGCCGGCCTTCATCGTGCCGCTGCACCCGCGCCTGGACTGGATGATCTGGTTCATCCCGCCACAGAATCCGGCGATGCGCCCCTGGTTCGAACGCTTCCTCTGGCAGCTGCATCAGAACGCGCCGGCGGTGACCGGCCTGCTGCGCGAGAACCCGTTCCCCGACCGTGGACCACGCTATCTGCGGGTACTCGCCTACCGGTACCAGTTCACGAGCAGCGAGGAACGCCGGGAGACCGGCAGGGTCTGGCACGCCGAATTGCTCGGCGAATTCCCCCGGGTACCGCCGCGCCGGCCTTGACGCGGAGAACGCCCGACGGCTATTTCAGGCCTTCCACGTAGCGGTCGCGCGCCGCCTTCGCACGCTCGAATATCGCCAGCAGGTGATCGGCGTCGGCCTCGCCGATGCTCTGCGCCAGTTCGCCCATCTCTTCCGCGAAGGCGGCCAGCATCGGGCCCAGGGCCTCGCGGTTCGCGATACAGATGTCGCGCCACATCACCGGATTGCTCGACGCGATGCGGGTGAAATCACGGAACCCACCGGCCGCATAGAGGAATATCTCGTCATTCTCCTTCATGCGCGCAAGCATATCGACGAGGCCGAAGGCGAGCATGTGCGGCAGGTGGCTGGTCGCGGCGAGCACCTCGTCGTGGTGCTGCACCGACATCGACATCACCTCGGCCCCGCAGGCCTGCCACATCGCCCGCACCCGGGCCACCGCCGCGTCATCGTTCTCCGGCAACGGGGTCAGGATCACCCGCCGGTCGCGGTACAGCGTCGCGGTCGAGGCCGCGACGCCGTTGCGTTCGTTGCCGGCAATCGGGTGACCGGGGACGAAGCGGTCCAGCAATTCGGGTGCGGCGCGGCGGCAGTCGTCGACGACACTGCCCTTGGCACTGCCGCCGTCGGTGATCAGCGCAGCGGACGGCAGCGTCGCCCGCATCGCATCGAAGGCCGCGCGCATGGCACCGAGGGGCACCGCGAGAAACACCATATCGGCACCACGCACGGCCTCGCCGATAGCGTGCGTTTGGCGGTCGATCACACCGAGCGC
>CBDTXT010000098.1:0-8879 GCA_965364465.1 uncultured Chromatiaceae bacterium | reverse complement strand
GGTTCTTCCTGATTTTGTCCTCGACCCGGCCCAAGCCGGTATCGGCGACCGCCTGCTCTGAGAGTCGGCGGTTGGTCGTCGGCTCCAACAATGTCCAGCCCACTGCAGTGACGACCTCATCGACCGCTGCCTGATCGAAGCCGGCGTAAACGGTCTGCGCCGCCCGTGCCCGCCCGACCAGCTTCGACACCGCGTCGACGATGCTCTGCTCGGTGACGGTGGACTGCTCATTGATAGGATTCGTCCGCATGATCTGGTCCCTCACACTCAGCTTCAAGCCGGATGTGTTGCAGTGTTTCGATAGCCAACCGCAGCCAGGGGTGCGGCCTGCACCAGGTGCCGCATGACCCGCATGCGGCACCTCTCCGCGATGACTACTTCCGCAGCTCCTTCAAGAGCTCACTCAGGTAGGTCTGACGCTCCCGCCACATCGCCTGGACCTCGTCACGCGTCATGACCCGCATCGGCGAGCCGCCGTCCTGCATCTTCTTGACGACCTTCTTGTCGCTAAACATTGCCGGGACCTTGTCCGCCAACACCTCGATCACGGGTTCGGGGGTGCCCTTCTTGGCCATGATGCCGCGGAAGTTGACGCTGCTGTCGTCGACGTCCAGCCCGCTCTCCTTCAACGTCGGCACATCCGGCAGGAAATCGTTGCGTTGCAGGTCGGCGACCCCGAGGATCTTCAGCCGGTCACGGCTCCGGTAGGCATCGGAAAGGTTGTTGAAACCGGCCATGGTCTGACCACCGAGCACGAACTGCATCGCCTTTACACCACCCCCGGCTGGTACGTACTTGGTCTCGACGCCGGCCGCCTTATCGAACTGCAGGTTGGCGATATGGTGACCGACATAGAGTCCGGCACCCGAGACAGTCAGCTTGCCCGGATTGGCCTTTGCGTAGTCGACGACATCCTGCACTGAATTGAACGGGCTCTCCTTGTTCACGATCAGCACCGCGGGATCGGCACCCCAGTTTGCGATCGGCTCCAGATTGTCGATGTTGTACTTGACCTTATCCGGGAACACGATCGACTGTGCGATGAAATGCGGAACGTTGTAGGCGGCCAGCTCGTAGCCATCGGCCTTCGCCTTGTCCACGAAACGGTTCCATCCGACCTGCCCCCCGGCGCCCGGGCGGTTCAGTATCACCATTGGCTGGCCGTTCAAATAGACCGGCTTGCCTTCCTTGTCTTCCTTGGCCGCCATCATCGTAACGATGCGGGCCTGGAAATCGGTCGCCCCGCCCGCACCATAGGCCACTGTCAGCGAAATCGGGCGCTCCGGATAATCGGCGACCACCGCAGTCGCCGCGAGGGACAACGCGAATGTCGCCACCGTGACCGCCTTCGGTAGTCTGTGTGACTTCGTGATCATCACCACTTCCTCCTTACTCTTCTGTTTCATATCGTTATGCTCTGATACCGCCAAGAGCGGTGTTGGCCTTGTTCAGGCTATTGACCCCCGCCGCTTTCGTGCAGGGCGCTCAAATCAGTATCCCGCGCGGCAGCTGGACATTCAGCAACAGGCTGAACAGCAGGTACATGAATGCAGTGAAGCCAGTGGAGAAAACCAGACTGCTCACGAGGCGCCGCCGCCCATCTTCCTGCGGCGAATACCAGTAGGTCACTAGCGCCAGCACGAGGAATGCGCTGCTGTACATGCCGAGTATTTCGACCAGCGAGACCGCCAAGACCATCATCAGGATCACCGGCAACTGGCGGACCAATGGGAAGGCCTGGAAATCGTCGACGCAGAGATCGAAGGCCTCGCGGGCCAATGACATCAGAGCCAGCACCAAGACGACCGAGGCGATGATCGAAGGAAAGAGATAGGCCTCGCCGTTGTCCTGAAAATAACTGGCGCGAAAGATCAGCGCGGCGATCATCACGACCGTCAGCGCGACGAAAAAACGGCGGCCCAGAACCAGCTTCATGCTATCGCCTCCCGACGACGTTTCTTGATCGCTCTGCGCTCATTGAAGATGCTGTAGGCGACGGAGAGGATGCACAGCCCGATGACGATTTTGTTGATCGGGCCGGCAAAGAAATAGCTCCAGGCCTCGTCGCCGGCAATCAAACGGCCCTGGAGGAAGTTCGTCTCGGTCAGCTGCCCGAGAATCAGGCCGAGCACAAGCGGCGCTGCGCTGAATCCGATACGCGCCGCGAAGTACATCAGGGTACCGAGCACGAGCATCACGATGACGTCGGAGATACTGTTTTGCACGCTGTAGGTGCCAAACACGGCCAAAACGATCACCGCGGCCGCCATGATATGGCCGGGGATACGCGTGACGTATACGCTGTAACGCGCGATCATCAGGCCAAAAATCATCATGAAAACCTGACCGACCAGCAGCGAGTCGATGAAGGTCCAGGTGATCGCGCCGTGAATGGTAAACAGATCCGGTCCTGGGAACAGGCCATTGATCAGAAGGCCACCGAGCAATACCGCGGCGGTCGGACTCCCCGGGATACCCAGTGTCAACAGCGGAACCAGTGACGGGCCGACCATCGCATTGTTGGCGCTCTCCGCGGCGATCACGCCATCCGGCTCCCCCTTACCGAATCTCGACGGGTCCTTGCTCATCTTTTTCGTCTGGTCGTACGCGACGAGCCCGGCGATCTGCCCTCCGGCGCCCGGGATCACGCCGACGATGCAACCGGTCACGGTACCGATCGTCAGCGCCTTCACGCGGCGAATGTTGTACAGGAAAGACTTCATGACACTGTGTGAGCGCAGTTCGGCATACGACACCTGGCCGGGCGACGCACCCGACGAGGCGACCAGACTCAACACCTGCGGAATCGCAAACAAACCGATCAGCGCGGCAATGACGTGGATGCCACCAGCCAGGTGCTCACTGAAGACGAACCGCTCTTCACCAAGTACCGGGTTGTAGCCGATGGTCGACAGCCACAGACCCACGCCACCGGCGATCAGTCCTTTCAGGATCGATCCCCCGCCCAGCGAGGCGATGATGGTGATACCGAAGATGGAGATCCAGAACAGCTCTGCCGGACCAAAGCGCAGCGCAAATTCCGCCAACATCGGCGTGAAGAATATCAAGAGCACGACGCCGATCAGGCCGCCTACCAGCGAGCTGATGAAGCAATAGTGCAGGGCCTCGGTCGCGCGTCCTTGGTTGGCCATCGGATGGCCGTCCATGATGGTCGCGATGTTCGCAGGTGCACCGGGTATGTTGACGAGTATTCCGCTGACCGCACCACCGGCGACCGTTGACGTGTACACCGCGCCCAGCATGATCAGCGACGACGTCGGTTCCATTTGGAACGTGAACGGGATAAGCAATGCGACCGCCATGGTCGGGCTCAGGCCTGGCGTGGCGCCGAGCAACAGCCCGCCGATGGTACCGAAGACCAGGATCAGCAGATTGACCGGCGTGAAGACCTCGGCGAAATACTGGATAAACTCCATTGGCCCCTCCAGCGCTCGGTCTGGCGTGAACGTCGATCACGAGATTCGCGCTTACTTATATAGGTCATGTACATGACCTGTGTGTGGGTAATTTCTAGACCCCGATCGTGGCACTGTCAAGGCAGATTCGGTCAGGTCAGCTACATGAGCTACACTACTGCACCACAGCGATCTTATTTGACGGCCGACAAACGATGCCTTTCGCCCCTCCGGCAGAGGCTATCGACGATAACCGGGAATGCCAAAGGTGCGCGTGAACAAACCGCTCTACCAGCGGGTGGAGGACCATATCCGTGAACTGATCGAGTCCGGCCAACTCGTACCAGGGGACTTGATTCCATCCGAACCTCAGCTTGCGCGGCAGCTCAACGTGAGCCCCGGGACCGCCAAAAAGGCAATCGACAATCTCGTCTGGGAACAGCGCCTATACCGCCATCAGGGTAAAGGCACGTACGTCTCCAACATCGACTTCAACAACAGCCTATTTCGGTTCACCACCTATGGCGATGTCGCGGGCCAGCCCACACGCCTGCACAAGGTCACCACTGCCCGGCGCATCGAGAAGGGCACGCCGGAACTTTCCGAGAAACTTGGCAACGATGCGAAATCCGCGCTGTTGTACATCGAGCGCGTCGGCTATGTCGATGAGCAGGCGGTGATGGTCGAATACTCACATTGGCGTGCCGATGTCGTGCCTGGCTTGGAAGACGAAGAGGTCCACATCCCCGATCTTTTCTACGCGTTGATCGTGGAGAAGTATGGTATCCCGGTGGTCCGCGCAGAAGAGACGCTGACCGCCGACGCCGCGGACGCACATACCGCGCAGATCCTCGGTATCGAGCCCGGCGCGCCCGTGCTGGTACTCAATCGGGAGACCTACACAAGCAATAATCGCGTCATCGAGATACGCGTCTCCAAAGGCCGTGCGGACAGGTTCAGTTATAAAACCGAGATTCGCTGATCGACGCGTCAACGTCGGTGATCGCCGCGAAGCAGGCAAAGGATCTCGCCGAACACCGCGTTGTCGGGACCCTGAGACAAATCGAGCGCCAAGCAGCGGCTGTAGAAGGGGCTTAAGTCCAGACCGACCCCCAAGCCGTATACTTCGATCTCTCCCTGTCGTTCATGTCGAGCGACAACCTGCTGCAGATGGTTGTCCAGGTAGAAAGGATCGTTGGCCAGGCTGGTCGCCGTATCCATCGGACAGCCGTCGGATATCACGATCAACACCCGACGTCGCTCATCACGAGCACTCATGCGCGCGCAGGCCCAATCGACTGCCTCACCGTCGACGCCCTCGCGAAACAGATCCGGTTTGAGCAGCGCCGCGATGGCGCGCCGCGCACGGCGCCAGCTCGTCTCGACGTCCTTGTAGACCATGTAGGTCACCTCGTTGAGGCGACCCGGGTGCATCGGTCGCCCCTGCGCCAGCCAGTCACGCTGAGCCCGGCCGCCATGCCACGCAGCGGTCGTGAAGCCGAGCACCTCGGAGCTCACCCCGGCCAGCTGCAGCGCCCGACCCAGCACGTCGACCAGTACCGCGACCGCGTGGATATGCTGCTTCATCGAGCCCGAGCAGTCGATCAGCAGGCTGACCAGGGTATCTGCGGTGGGCGGATAACCTTCCTGTCGAAAAACACGTCGCTCGGCCGGCGAGCTGACCAGCTGCGCCAAGCGTCGGCCGTCTATTTGACCTTCCTCTTCACCAAACGACCAACCTTCGCGCGCCGGTTGCCCGAACAGCGCCGAGAGTCCGCGCGCAAGGCGCGCGACATTGACACCCCGCTCCCTGACCCGCTCATCGAGGGACTCACGCAGTTCCCGCAGCAGCGCCGGCCGCACGATCGTCGCGGCCGCGATCTCCCGATCATACGCCCGCGTGAATACGCGGTACCCGCCATCGGCATCTTCGAATGCCTTACTGCGCCCGGTCGTGGCCCCGGCAATCGCCTCATCGCCGCCTTCGTCGTAGTCGAGCAGCAGCTCGAAGGCCAACGCCTCGTCCGCGTGATCGGACGACGGCTCGTCATGCTGTCGCCCGGCCGCGGCCACGCGAATCAACCCTTCTGTCGTGCGCGCTATCGACAGTGCCGCCCGCGCATAGGCGGCCTGATCGCGGCGTTTCGATTTGAGTGTCGCGAGATCGTGCCCGATCAGCGGCACGATGCCGGCCCGCGTTGCCTCGATGAAATCTGCCGTTTCTTCCAGAACCGGCCGCCCGTTGAGGCGTGACCAGCAGATTTGTGCCAGGGTATACAACAACACACCGAGCGCACTGTCACTCAGTCCCGCGTGATGAAAGGCGCGCGACCAAGCGACGAAGCGATCCACCACATTGTGTTCCACGCCCGGCAGGTGTTCGGGAACCAGCGACTCGACGCGCAGTTGTTCGAGCAACTCGAAGACCAGTCGCTGAATCGGTGGCTGCGGGCACCTTTCCCGGTGCAGCTGCGGGTCCGAGAAGCGCAGGCGCAGGGCCATCCCGTCGGTCGCACCGCGATAGGCCGCCAGGCAGTCGTTCTCCGGATCGGTGCGCAGATGCGGCGCGTAAAAAGGGATACGGCGACGCCCACGATACAGCCCGCGGGCGCGAAGGTGCAGATCTGCGTCGCCTGTCAGGGCCCGCACCACCGCGCCGCATAGTTCCTCCAGCCGCTGTTGGCGGCGCGCGTGCTTCTGGGTCTCTCCCACTGCCGGCTGCCCGCCGCTCTAGCCCTTCACTGCCTGGAGCTCGCCGGCGTTGCCGGGATCCAACTCGCTGTCGAAACAGCGCTGAAAATACTCGGCCACGATCGACTGCTCGGCCTCGTCACACTTGTTCAGGAACGAAAGGCGAAACGCCCGGCCCACGTCTCCGAAGATCTCGCAGTTCTCGGCCCAGGTGATCAGCGTGCGCGGCGACATAAGCGTTGAGAGGTCGCCCGCCGCGAAACCGTTACGGGTCAACTCGGCAACGGAAACCATCGATTCCAGCAGGCGGCGATCGGTGATCCCGGGTACCCGAGCCTGAATGATGGCGACCTCTTCATCGCGCGGCAGGTAGTTCAGGGTAGTCACAATGTTCCAGCGGTCGATCTGTGCATGGTTGAGGACCTGCGAGCCATGGTATAGGCCGTTCAGATTTCCCAATCCGACCGTGTTCGAGGTCGCGAACAGTCGAAAATGGGGATTCGGCCGGATCACACGATTCTGGTCCAGCAGCGTGAACTTGCCATCTCGTTCGAGGATGCGCTGGATGACGAACATCACATCGGGACGACCCGCATCGTACTCGTCGAAAATCAGCGCAACGGGACGCTGCAGGGCCCAGGGAACAATGCCCTCCTGAAACGCGGTCACCTGCTTGCCGTCACGGAGTACGATGGTGTCCCTGCCAACCAGGTCGAGGCGTGAGATATGCCCGTCCAGATTGACCCGCACGCAAGGCCAGTTGAGCCGTGCAGCCTCCTGCTCGATGTGCGTCGACTTCCCGGTGCCGTGCAACCCCTGCACCATCACGCGTCGATCGCGCATGAACCCGGCCAAGATCGCCAGCGTGACATCGGCATTGAAGCGATAGGCCGCATCGATCTCCGGCACATGGTCATCGCGTTCACTGAACGCCGGCACCTGCAGGTCGCTGTCGATCCCGAACAGCTCGCGTACCGACGCCCTGTGATCCGGCCTGATCTGTTCCACCCCTGTCACGAAACACCTGGCATGGCTTGAACCTGAAGAAAGCTGTTGATGGGCGAGGCGGTCTCATTCGCCACAAACACCTCGCACCACCCGAATGGTAGACACTTTTCGAGACTATTTGTATCATTTTTAACCGCAATGTGCACCAATATCGCCCTTGAAGCGGCGCACGCCCGGGCTCTCGACCGCTGGGCCAGGCCGTTCCCCGGTTTTACGTCGGGACACGACCCGCGAACCAGCGACCAGGGTCTGTCGACGTGCCTTTACGAAAGCCTGGAACACGCCGCACGGCACGGATGGCTGAACGCCGGCCGTCGCCTGATTGACAAGACCTACATCGGGATGCTTTGGCACGTCCAGGACCTGACCGATTTGCGCGGCGTTCGCGCCGAACAGGTCGCCGCCGGGCTGGACACATTCATCAGGGATGTCGTCCGACCTGTCTGGGCCGAGCTGCCGCGTCTCCCCGATGGGACAAGCCTGGCAATCTCTACCGCCTGGGTCGAGCAGATGGCCAGATCCTGCTTCGGGTCAGTCTACAGCGAAGCCGCGGCAAGCCGTTTGACGTTCTTTCTTTTCCCGATGCTGCCCGTTTTCAATCTGAGTCAGGGTCACCGTCTGGCACTCGACGAGATCGGCCACACGGCCGATACCGTCACCCGGGACCAACGCGATCCTGTAGCTCGTCGTCAAAGCAGAGCCTGTTGATTTGCACTGAAATCTGACCCAGGTCTTGCATCGAAAATTGCTCCGCCAGTCTCGGCCGTCTGCCGGGAGAAACCCGCTTTCTTGACCAGGGGCGCGGTGATGCAACGCCGGCTGGCAGGCATTGCGTTAGCTGAACGGTCGCGCGAAGAGTTTGTACTGACAGGCACGGCAACTCTTTCTCTAGTACGATCGAGATGCCGATGTCGGCCGTGCGTACCGCCCGGCGGCTACCGGCGGGCCTTGACCAAAATCAAGTCTCATCGCCGCGTACCGGACTATCGTGCTCCCGAGGATCACGGGGCACCGCAGACACTAACAGTAGATTGGTGATCGGCAGCCATCCCGGGCTCAACCCAACAGACTGGTCGCGCGCCGCCGCACCTGACTGGAGTCGATGAACCGGATCAAACCCTATGCCCTGCAAGGCGACACAACCTTTCTATGGAGCTGCCATGCATCGTCCCATCGGCCAGAAGATCGCCAACGTCATCGCCATGCTGTGCTATTCCCTCGGTGCGGCCTGCGCACTCGGTGCCATGTTTTACCACGCCGAGGTCCCGCACGATCCCGTCCGCGCGTCGCTTATGGCCTCGGTCGTCTTCTTCATTGGCTGCGGCGTAGTGCTGCACGTGATCGGCATGGCCCGGCTCACAGGCATCCTGTCCGGCGACGGCGAGATCGGGCGGAAGTGATTGGGCCGCTGTGCGCATCTTCATCGTTCCAGTCATGCTGCCGTCGGACCGGATAAGAATTCGGCCGGAGCGCCCGGTTCAGGCGGTCAACTGCGCATAGAGCATCGGCAGGCGCTTGGGCAGCTCGGCGGGATTCTTGATTACGACATAGCCACTTTTACCGAACAGGTGCGGCAGGTAATCGTTGCCCTTGCGGTCGATCGTTACACAGAACGGCTGCAACCCCAGCCGGCGTGCCTCCAGCACGGCTTGGCGGGTATCCTCAATACCGTAACGACCCTCGTACTGGTCGAGATCATTCGGCTTTCCATCGGTGAGCAGCAACAGCAGGCGGCTTCCCGCCTGTTGTGCGCTCAGCATGCTG
>CBDTXT010000097.1:0-8893 GCA_965364465.1 uncultured Chromatiaceae bacterium | reverse complement strand
CAAGAGGTGACGGTTCGCAGCATTGACGATGAAATCGACGATGGTGACGTCGCCGTTTCGGTCAATATTGGACCGTTCTCGGGCTCGGCAATTGAATACCAGAATTTAGATTCGATCTTGATCTCGTTGACCAGCATCGACAATGACGTTGCAAGCGTCGAAATCGACGCGCCCGAGAATTTGGTCACCAGCGAAAACGGCGATTCTACCTATTTCAACGTCTCCTTGACCTCCGAGATCGCCGCCTCGATGAAATTGGTGGTGTCGTAGAGGATCGCGTAATCCATATCATCCGGGAAGCGCTCGGACAGCTCCGCCAGCGCGGTCTTGACCTGATCCGCCACCGATAAGGCGTTCGCATCCGGTGTCTGGTAGACCGCGAGCACCACCGACGGCCTGCCGCCGAGTAGGCCTGGGCGCCGAGCTCGACGCGGGCGACGTCCTTGACGCGGATGGCGGAGCCATCCGACTCGATACGGATGATGATGTTGGCGAACTCGTCCACCTCGGACAGCCTGCCCTTGGTGGTGACGGTGTACTGGAACTGCTGGTCGGTCGGCGCCGGCGGCGCGCCGATCTGACCCGCCGGCACCTGCACGTTCTGCTGAGCGACAGCCTGCTGCCGCTCGCTGACCGAGACGTTCAGCGCGGTCATCCGGTCCGGTTTCAGCCAGAACCGCATCCCATAGTCCATCACGCCGATGATCTCGGCCTTGCCGACCCCGTCCACCCGGCCGAGCGAGTCCTTGACGTTGATCGTCGCATAGTTGTTCAGGTACAGCGCGTCGAGGGTCTGCTCCGGCGAGCTGATGTTGACGATCAGCAGCATGTTGGTCGACTGCTTTTCGGTCTTGACGCCCTGCCGCCGGACCTCCTCCGGCAGCTTCGGCAATGCCTGCGACACGCGGTTCTGGACCTTGACCTGCGCCATGTCCGCGTCGGTACCGATCTCGAACGTCACGGTGAGGCTGTAACGTCCGTCGTTGTCCGACTTGGACGACATGTAGATCATGCCTTCGACGCCGTTCACCTCCTGCTCGATCGGCGCCGCGACCGTCTGCTCCACGACCTCGGCACTGGCGCCGGTGTACTGGGTACTGACGCTGACGGTCGGCGGTGTGATCTCGGGAAACTGCGCCACCGGCAGGCTCAGCAGCGCCAGCAGCCCGGCCAGCGTGATCACGATCGATATCACGAACGCGAACTTGGGACGATTGATGAAGAACTTGGAAAAGCCCATGCTGTCCTCGCGTTTCCGCCCGGCGCGCGGTCAGCCGCTCTGGACGTTGGGTTCGATCGGCGCGATCGGTTCCGGCTTCACCGCGATGCCGGGTCGTACCTTCTGCAGACCGCTGTAGATCAGGCGTTCGCCCACGCCGAGACCCTCCTCGACCAACAGGTCCGCACCGAAACGCTGCCCGGACTTGATACGCCGGACCTCGACCTGGTCCTCGGCGTTCACCAACAGCACATAGGGGCCTCCCTGGTCGGTCAACACCGCAGCCTGCGGGATCAGCACGGCCCGGCGTGGCTTCTCGCGTTCGAGCAGCACGGTCACAAACTGGCCGGGCAGTAACAGCCGGTCCGGATTCGGGAACTCCGCCCGAAGACGTACCGTTCCGGTCTTCGGATCCACCTTGTTGTCGACAAAGTCGAACTGTCCCTGGTGTGCGTAGAGCGCGCCGTCATCTAGACGCAACCGCGGAATGACGGCATCCTGATCGGCCATGTCGCGGGCCTCCGCTCGGGCAATGTCCAACCTCGCCAGCTCCAAATACCAGGATTCCGCGATCGAGAACACGACCTGGATCGGGTCCATCTTGTTGATCGTGGACAGCACGCCGGAATCCGGCCCCACCAGGTTGCCGACGTGCAGGCTCGCCACGTCGATCCGACCATCGATCGGTGCCTTGACCTCGGTGTAGTCGAGGTCGAGTTGCGCCTGGGCGATCGCGGCCTCGGCCTTCTTGACCGCGGCCTCCTGCACCAGCACCTCGGCACGCGCCTCGTCGACCCGCATCTGGGGGACGTTCTTGGACTTGACCAACTCCTCGAAGCGCTGCAGGTCGACCCGTGCACGGTTCAACGAGGCCGTGGCCGCCGCCAGTTCACCCTCGGCCTGGGCAAGCATCGCCGTGTACTGCTCGGGCTGGATGCGGTACAGCACCTGGCCCGCCTCGACCATTCCGCCCTCATCGAACTCCCGGCTCTGCAGAAAGCCGGTCACCCGGGCGCGCAGCGCGACCGTCTCGACCGCCTGGGTCTTGCCCACGAACTCGAAGTACGGATTCACCTCGCGCTCGGCGGTCTCGACAACGCCGACCGCGGGTGGGGTGGCGTCTGGCGCCTGAACGGCGCCGGGCCCGCAGGCCGCCACGAGCATCGCGAACAGACCGACCACAACGCCACGCCGGGGGCCCGTGGATCGGTACGCCGGTCGGCCCGGGTCATACGGCGGATCGTCTCTCGGGTGGTCTCGCATCGGTCTGTGCCTTTGTTGGGAGTTCAGGTGCAACGGGCCGCCAGCGGCATGGTCTGGCTAGCGTTCGTCCGACGGCGGCTGGTCCAGGGCCTCGCGCAATGCGCTGGCCTGCGGATCGTCCGGGAAGCGCTCGAGCATTTCGTCGGCAAAGGCCCTCGCACGCGCGAGATCAGCTTGGTCGCGGTAAATCGTGACCAGCGCAACCAGGATATCCCGATTCGCCGGTACACGCCGGTTTGTTTCCTCGAGCACCGCGAGCGCCCCGCCGGTATCGCCTGCGCCCTGCAGCGCCAGCGCATAGACATAGGCATAACGGGCCGCCTCGGGCGAACTCTGGGCGGCCTCGCGCAGGTAAGGCAAGGCGTCGTCCAGGCGTTGCTGGCGTATCAGCGACAGCCCGAGCGCATGTCGCAGATCGGCGTCTTCGCCGACCGCGTCGATGCCGCTGCGCAACACGCGTTCCCCGTCTGCATCGCGCTGCTGCTGCCGGTAGAGATCGGCCAGGTTGACATAGCCGGGCGCGAACGCCGGCTCGAGTTTCAACGCCTGTAGATAGGCCTGCTCTGCCTGTGCCGCGTCACCGACCGCGACCGCGATCAGCCCCAGGTTGAGGTGCGACTCGGGACGTTCGGCATTGACATACTGTGACGCCGCATATTCCTCGATCGCGCGGGCGAGCTGCTCGCGAAACTTGTCCGGCAGACGCTGACGCATCAGCGGCGCGAGCAGCCGCGCGGCCTCGAGGCGCACCGCACGGTCGCTGTCGTTCAACGCCGTCCATCCCTGGTCGACCTGCGTGCGCACGTCGGTCGACTCGAGAAAGCGCACCGCGGCACCGCGCAACAAGGGATCGTCGTCGTGCAGCAGTCGCTGGATCGTGAACAGGGCCTGCGGCTGGCCCGAGCCCCCCAGACGGTCGACCGCACTCGCCCGGACGATACCCGGCTGGGTCGCATCCGCGGCCACCGCGAGCAGCCGGTCGGCTGCATCGGCTGCCCCGTGGTCGGCCGCATGCAGGGCCTCCCCGAAATGCGCCCCGCGATAGGTGCTTGCCGGATACCAGGTGGCAACCGCTGCGGCCGCCCAGTCACTGGTCTGGTCGACGTGGCAGGCGTTGCAGGCGTTCGGTGTATCCAACTTCGAGGACAGGTCCGGGCGCGGGACGCGCATCGCATGGTCCGCACGCCAGTCGTTGACCATGTAGACACGCTGCGGCATATGGCAACTCGTGCAGGCAGCCCCATCGGTACCCGGCACATGGTGGTGGTGCTCGGATGTGTCGTAGCGTACTGGCAGATGGCAGCTGCCACACACCGCATTGCCCTCGGCGCGCAAGCTCAGGCTATGTGGCTCGTGGCAGTCCGAACAGGTCACGCCGGCCGCGTACATCTTGCTCTGGATGAAGGAGCCGTAGACATAGACCTCGTCCTTGATCTGGCCGTCCGGGAAATACAGGTTGTCGTCGAGCAGCGCCAGGCGATGCGTATTGCCGAACGGTCTGCCGTGCTCGTAGGCCTCCCAGATCTGGCCGCGGCGTGAATGACAGCGCGCACACAGTTCGATCTGGGTGTGCTTTTCGCGGGGTTTGCTGCGGCGCGGTTTGCCGGTCTGCGCATCGATGGTCCAGACCGCGGCGTCGCGATCGGCAAGGTCCACGACCAGGCCCTTGTCTTTGCCCGCCGCGGCGGCCGGGTCCGCGTTGGCCGCCTCTGCCCACCGGGCATGCGCGGCGCCGGGACCGTGACAGGCCTCGCAGGCCACGTCGATCTCGCTCCAGGAGGTACGGTAGCTGTCGCTCGCCAGATCGTAGTTCTTCTGCAGGTCCGTGGAGTGACACTCGGCGCACTGGTAATTCCAGGTCTGCTCGCGCCCGGTCCAGTGCAGCGGGTGGCTCGGGCCCATCGCCTCTTCGGGATAGAGATGGAACCAGCGCTGACCGCCGTCGGCCGCGTCGCGACTGTCCCAGGCAATACCGAGTGCCTGCAGGCGACCGTCCGGGAACGCGATCAGGTACTGCTGCAGCGGATACCAGCCGAAGGTGTAGCCGATCCGATAGTCGCGCAGCTCACCGTCCGGTCCGTCGGTGTGCACGAAAAAGGCGCCGTCGCGGCGAAAGAAGCGCGACGTCACGCCGTGCGCGCTGAACTCGCTATTGTCGAAGTCGCCGAGTACCGAGGCGTCGGTCGCCTCGACCATCGCCAGGTCATGGTGAGAACCCTGCCAGGCCTCGGCCTCGGCCGCGTGACACTCGGCACAGCGCGAACTCCCGATGAAATCGGGCTCGGCAGCTGCCTCGAAGGTCAGCAGCGCCAGCGGAAGAAGGAACACAGCGAGCTTCATAGCGCCTCTGTCTGCAATGGGCAGGGGACACCTGCCGAACGATGTCGGGCACAGCCCGACCTACCACAAGCGGTCGCAGCGTCCCGTACGCGCTGTGCCCACCGATTTCCCGCACCGACACCACCCGACCGCAGCGGCCTATGCACCAAGGGCCCGCTGCCCGCGCGGATTCAGCGCCGGGAGCGAGAGACCTCGTGCATGAGCGGGGGATTGTAGCTGTTTCCGGACATCGACCAAGGCGCGATCGAGGGCGGCGCCCTGATCATAGCGCATGCGCTCGGCAACCGCCCGCTGCAAGCGGTCGAGGTGCCCGGCCAGCGCCGGGTCGCCGCTGCGCCGAGCCAGCGTGTCGAGGGTCGGCACCGCGTCCCGGTCATCGTGCCAATGGCCCAGCCATTGGGTCAGCCGGGAATAGATCAGCGCTGCATCCTCGCTGCGGCAGGCCTGCTGCAAGCGCTCGAAGTAGCCCTGCTCGCTTTGTGCCAGCTGTTCCGCACGGAGGCGCCTGCGTCGGCGCAGCAGACGATAAGCCCGGAACAACAGCAACAGCCCGAGCAACGCCGTCGCCGCGACGGACGCGAGCAGCCACGGACGTTCGATCAAACGGTCGACAGCCCGTGCGGCGAGCAGCGCCGGGTTGACGGCCACTTCGATCTCCAGCGGCTCAATTGCGACCTCGGTCAGTGTCTCGGTCTGCGGATTCCACCACTGGACCTTGCTGCCCGGAATCTGGTAACTGCCGGCCTGCTGCATAACGAAGACGTGGCGCTCGACCCGCTCGCCCTGCAGACTGCCCCGGTCCCTGGCGTCCTGCACGGTTGGCGCCTCCGGGTACACGACGATGCCGTCGAGCCGGGGGACACTGAGCGTCGGCAGGGCCATGCCGGGCAGGTCCTGCGCGCGGAACACCACGCGCCGCGTGACTGCATCGCCGACCTTGAGCGAGCCGGGGGCCGGGTCCCAGGTCTGCTCGACCTCGAAACGTCTGGTGGTCACCAACGGGCGATCTGCCGTGGCACCGGGCGGCAGCCTCGCCTCGAACACCAACGGCTCGGTCTTGAATGCGAAATCGGTCGCCACCTTGCCGTAACCGGCCGACCCGGAGAAGCCGACGTCGAAGGCCGGCACGTGCAGGCTGCCGGGACGTTGCGGGAACACCCGGTACTCGTAGCGTTGCACCTGCCAGGTCTCGCCTTCGCGCTGCTCGGTGAACTTGCTCGCACCGGACGACGGGTCGAGCATCAGCGCGCCATCGATCGCCGGGGCGTCAAAACGCTGGTTTGCGAGTGCGAACGCGGTCGAACGCAGTTCCAGCATGACCGGCACCGACTGACCCACCCAGTAAGGGCCATCATCGCCGAGGCTCGCCCGCGCGTCGGCCTTGACGGCGAGTTCTTCGGCCGACGCGGTGGCGCAATGGCATGCCCATACCAGGGGCAACATCAAGCGCGTCACCGCCCCTCGCCTCACCGGGTCTCCCCCTGCCCCTGCCGCCGCTTCAACTGCAGCGCAAAGCGTGCCTTCAGGAAGTCCGCCGGGCGGGTCTGGACACGGCGCAGCCACAGCGCACGCAGTTCGGCATCGGAGGCCGACGGGCCTTCGACGACCTGCTCCTGTTCGGCCTTGGCGCTACGCCCCGTGCTATCCATCACGATCTCGTCCGCGGCGAGCTTGCCGCCTGTGCCGCCGGCGTCGTCGTCCGGAGGCGCCATCGCGGCCAGGCGCGCCTCGGCGATCGCCAGGTTGGTCTGTGCCGCGGGCCAATCCGGACTGAGCTGCAAGGCCCGCTGGAAGGCATCGATCGCGGCCTCGTAGCGACCGAGCAGGACCAGCGCATTGCCGCGATTGAACGCGGCCTCGGCCGAATCGACCCTGGCGAACGCCGCGGCCGCGGCCTCGAAATCGCCGGCGCGGTACAGCGCTGCACCGCGTCGCACCGGGTCGGTGAAACGCTCGGCCGCCGCGGCATAGTGGCCCTGCTCGAATAGCTGCTGACCCTGCTGGTCCGGCGTGCGCCAGAGGTCGGCAAAGCGCCAGCCATCGGCAGCGGAAACGGGGCCGCAGAGTATCGACGCAAGCAAGACGGCGCAGCGCGCAGGCAGCGGCGTCGGCCTAGTCATGGCGCACCACCCAGCCACGCCGGAAACCGAACAACGCGATCAGCACCAGCGGCGGCACCAGATAGTAGCCCGCGTCCTTCCAGTAATCACCCTCCTGCGTCTCGGCCGCCGCCAGGCTGCGCGCCAACCGCCGCGCGATGCGGTGCACATCGGCGTCGTCGACCGTCGGCAGTACCAGGTCGCCGCCGGCCGCTGCGGCCGCCTCGCGCATCGCCGCGGCATCCAGCGCCGGGGCCGGCGGGCTGTCAGGCGGTGGTATCACCTCCGGGCCCGCGGCCATCGCCAGCAGTTCGACCCCGGCCCCACCCTCGGCACGCTGTCGGCGCAGTCCCTCGAGCTGGTCCGCCGCCACACTATCGGCGATCAGCAGGATCGAACCGGGACGACCGCTGCCGGCGAGCCTTTCGTTGGCCAGCGCGACCGCGGCGGCCGCGGCGTCACCGGCGCGCGGCATGATGCGCGGGTCGAGCTCGGCGGCGAAGGTCTCGATGATCGCGGCATCACGGGTCAGCGGCATCACCAGGTGTGCGCTGCCGGCATAGGCGACCAATGCGGTCCGGGCACCGGGCCGCAGCGCCAGCAGGTCGCGGATCTTGTGCACCGAGCGCTCCAGGCGCGAGGGCTGGATGTCGCGCGCCAGCATCGAAGGGGTGACCTTGAGCGCGATCACCAGCGCCGCCCGGTCTTCGCTCAACGGTGAAGCCTGACGCTCCCAGGTCGGCCCGGCCAGCGACAGCACCCCGAGCAGCAATAGCAGAGACAGTGCGCTGAGCGGCTGCCACACCCGCTGCCCGGCCTCGCCGCGCAGCAATAGTTGCGACAACAGGTGGTCGGGGATGACCCGGCGCCAGGCATGCTCCGCGGCCTCGCGTTTCCAAAGACGCCACAGGATCAGCAACACCGGAATGAACAGCAGCAGCCAGGCAGGACGCAGGAAATGAAATGGGGCGATCCAGGCGGCCAGCGCGTTCACCCCGACGTCTCCGCAGATGTCGTGGTGCGCCGGCGCGCGCGCCCCCAGCCCGCCAGCATCTGCGCAAGCTGGTGCGCCAGCGTCAGCACCAGGGCCACACCGAGCGGCCAGTGAAAGAGTTCGCGTTGCGGTCGATGGCTGATGGTCGCGACCGTGCGCGGGGTCAGCCGATCCAATGCCGCATAGACCGCCTCCAGCGCCGTGCGGTCGGCCGCAAAAAAGTACTGCCCGCCGGTGGTTTCGGCGACCTTGCGCAGCGTCGCCTCGTCGAGCTTGTCCTCGCCGCTGCCCGCCGGGTCGCCGACACCGACGGTGTGCACGACCACACCCTGGTCATGCGCTATCGCCGCGGCCCGGTCCGGCGGTACGAGACTGCCGGTATCGTTGCCATCGGTCAGCACGATCAGCACCCGTGACTCCATCTCGCTGCGCTCGAACAGCGTCATCGCGAGCCCCATCGCATCGCCCAATGCGGTCTTCGGCCCGGCCATGCCCAATTCGACCTCGTCGAGCAAGGCGCGCAAGACCTCGGTATCGTCGGTGAACGGCGCCTGAAGAAACGCCGCGGAGCCGAACACGATCAGCCCGATGCGGTCGTCCTGGCGCCGCTCCAGGAAATCGTCCAGGACCTGCTTCACCGCGGTCAAGCGATCGACCTGCCGGCCCTGCGCGTCGCTGAAGTCCGCGGTCGCCATCGACCCGGAAAGATCCACGGCCAGCAGCATGTCGCGCATCGGCAGCTCTTCGACCAGCGGTTGTTCCAGCCATTGTGGCCGCACCAGCGCGAGCACCAGCAGCAGCCAGACCGTGCCCTGGACGATCCAGTAACCCCGCGGGCGACGCAGCACGACCGCACCCGGTTCAGGCGACTGGTCGGTCAGGCGCGCCAACACGCCGACGAACGGGACCTGCAGTGCGGCACGCGACTGCCGGTAGGGCGGCAGCAGCCGGGCCACCAGCCAGGGGAGCGGAAGCAAC
>CBDTXT010000096.1:0-9032 GCA_965364465.1 uncultured Chromatiaceae bacterium | reverse complement strand
GCCGGATGTCGAGGGTCTTGAAGATTCCTCCCGGCAATCGATTGGAGGGCCAATTTCGTTTCGGCTGGTGTCGTTGCCGTTGATCCCGCCAACTCCCCTATAAACTAGGCGTTTGAATTGCGAAAAAAAGGCATCGCCGCGACGCACGTGGACTAGGCTTTCACAGAGCGAAAGGACACGAGGGTCGGTCTCTTCCGACTTTCGGGGAACCTCTTTTAGAGTCCGAGGCAGTCGCCTCGCGACACCCGGCTTTTTGCCTGTTGGCATTGACGCCCGCATACAGGCGCTTGAATCTCCGAACTTGAGCTGAGTAGTTGTTCGCGGCCGCGTTGCCGCTCCACCGGAAGGGAAAAGTTATGAAAGGGATGGTCCAGACGTCGAGTCTGATCGTAGTTTTCGTCGCGGTTACTTTTGCCGCATCTGCTGCCGATGTTTCGCAGCGCACCCCTCTTACCGATGCGCAATGGGAGCGAGTCCGGGAGCATGTTGGCTTGATGGCCAAGATCTCGTTCTTTCCCAGTCTGCTCCCGGTAATCATGAAGCATCAAGAAGCGCTCGGACTCACGGATGAGCAGAAAGCAGGCTTTCGCGGTTGGCGGAAGAAAAACTACCAGCGGATGGTTGACCTCATGAACGAGATCATCGAAGCGCGAATCGCGTTTTCCAAAAGTGCGCTCAACCCCGCTGTAAGCAATGACGCGCTGATCTACGAACAGAAGATGATTTTCAAACGCCAGGAGGAGTTGCTCGGTCTGAGACTTTCCTGCAGGAAGCTGGTAATGACGACGTTTTCATCCAGCCAGTGGAACAATTTCGCTTTTGTCCTGGAAGACTACCCGGAATTCGCCGGATTGATGCCTTGAATGGACGAATTGGGAGACCAGACGATGACATATTCGCGATTAGCCATGCTTTTCTGGATGCCGCTCTTGGTTGCACCAACGCTGTCTGTGGCCAAGTCACTGGACGTCCCAATCGTCGGCAGGAATACGCAGCAGTCTATAGAACCGGGCGGTTCTGAATTTCGGTCGAGGACACCGGCCAAGCGCCCGTCTCGAGAAGCTGTCCCCGCCTATCAAGTGCCTCCCGACGACGAGGACTGCTGAATCAGTTGCTTCTTCATCTCTGCCAACGACAGAAGGGTTCACTGCCCCTCTCGGGCGGTTTTTTTTGACGTCACGCCCAGCGATTTTTTCGCCGCAAGATCGACTGTCTGCTTTCCGAACGAAATCCATCAACGGTGTGGGAGCACGCAGGCCAACCCGATATGGCGCAATCCCTCGATGCCAAGCATGCCCGATGAAAAGATCACCCCACCCAGTGCCAGCGCCGGTGATGACCGCTTCAAGACAGCCAACTGGCCGCCGATAGTCTCGTACGTCGCGCGTACCCAAGCCGCTGGTGCCTCCTTTCAGTGCTCGCTTTGTGTGCTGCCAGTGGCTTGGGCGCGCGGCGACCTCCGAAGCCTGTCCTCCCAGATGAGCGGCGCAGTGACAAGAGCCCTGACCCACCGAGGGGGCAAGGCCACCTGGCGAGACCCTGAGCCATCCCATCCCTGAACGTGTCGCACCCGACGCTCATCAAGACGAGCGCCTTCAGCCGATGGTTCCATTGCCGATAGGTCACGAATACGGAACCCCATAGACAACGCTGAGGGATGCCAATGAACGGTAACGAATCTCCAACAGAACGTCGGATAGACCAAAAAGCCGTACCGGATGACATCAAGTCCCAGCTCACCACCGAGCAGATGTTAACTGTCACCAGACTGGAGGGGTTCGGCTGGTCGATCAAGTTTGTTCGTAGGCCGCTTTTTCAGGATCACCTGGTTGTCCTGTTCGACCCCTCGGGTAAACGACATGCCATTCTCGAAAAAGACGGATCGCTCGATACGACGACGGAGATTCAGGTTCGCTGAGGCCCTGGGATGGGCGGTCCCGTTCGCCCGGACTACGCACACACGACCCGCATGCCGCTTCTTTGCCCGCACAAAAAAACCGGGTTTTCACACGGCCTGCGTCGATTCCTGCCTAACGATCACCCAAGCTGCTTGGCCCTATCGCCCCAAAATCCCACATCCCGGTGAGATTTCCGGGCTGAGCATCGCGGCCGACGCTGCCGGCAAAGCGAGTTTGCCAATGCCATGCACGGCGAATATGGCAGCGAACGGGACCCGGATAAACCAGTCGGGGGTCATGTCCCGCGCCGAAATTGATTCGTTTCCGGAAAAGACCGGCGACTGCTGGCTTCCTTTCAGATAGTGCCTGTCGGTTCTTGCACGAACCCTCGGGGCCCTCAGGGCGAGATCCGCTGGATGCGAAAAGGCAGTCGGCCCAGACGGGTTGCGCCCGGAACCTGCGTCTTGCGCAGCGTCTGTCGCAGTTGCCTTGCAAGCACCGGCTGAGCGATGAAGGCCCCCACCGCATTTTCATAGCCTGGCAGACCCAGGCGGAAGGCGCTGGCGAATCGCGCCGGGAGGGCTTGCTGCATGATCTGGCTCGCCTGACGCAGCTGGCGCATGCCGACGAAGTTCATCACCAGCACGCCGTCGTCGGCAAGGTGCCGTGAGAGTGTCGCCAGCCAGGCCCGGTCGGCCTCGACCGCGCGCACGGGTTCACCATCGCTCCCGCTGAACAGGTCATCGACGATCAAATCGAACTTTCGACCCCTGTAGCGGCGCAGCCATCTTACTGCATCGGCTTCGATCAGCTCGGCGCGATGCCGGGTGATGCCAAAGAAACGCCGCGCGACGTAGATATGTGTGGGATCCAGTTCTACGCCAATGATCTGCTCCGGCTGAATACAGTGATGCAGCAGGCGGATCACGGCACCTCCGCCGACGCCGAGGACCAGTGCACGCCGGATGGTGCCCGCCGGACGGAAGAAGGCAGGCAATAACAGCAGATCCCAGACAGTACCCGCGACAGGGTTGGCCGGGTTGTACTGACTGTGGAAGACACCGTTGGTATAGAGGCGAATCGAACGGCCGGCGCGACGCACTTCGAAAACCGCGTCACGCGTGGTCCTGGTCCAGATTACCGCCATTGTCGGGGCATGCGTGGCGAGGCAGACCGGGCAGAACAATCCCACAGGTCCCGCGCCGGCCCCACGGCCGGACACGCACTACCGACCCTTTCGCCACCTGTTTGCCTATCCCGCGGGCGAAGCCGATCGCGGAACATCGAACGGGACGCGCTCGAGGCGGGCATCAACGCCCGTACTTCGCCTTCAGCTTCAATGCCTTTCGAACGAGTTTCCGATACAGCTTGCCGAGTCTTTTCGGCTTACGTTGCTCTTTCGCCCGGGCCGCCGCGTATTCCTGTTCGAGCGACCGGGCCTTCTGCCTGCCCTTCTTCGCCTCGACTTGCAGCCGCTTTGCGAGCTTGCGCTTGTGCAAGGCCTCGATCAACTCGCGGTCGCGCTTGGCGAAGTAGATGTTCTCTTCGGCGAGTGCCTTCCGCTGCAGCTTGTTTACGACCTTACTCACGAATCACGGGATCCAAATGGTTGCGGGCGGCTGGCCCCGCCTGCCCGTCGATAAGACCGAACATCACGGCCGCAGCAGCGATGGAACGGCATCAGGCATGGCGAGCGTTTGCCCGGTGAACAGGGAACACTAGCCAGCCGCTTCGCTTGCAGGCGCCGGGTCTTCCGCCACCTGCTGTGGCACGTTCACGACGCGATGGCCACCGAACAGGATACTCGCGAGGATCAGGATCTTCAGCGCCTGGCCGAAGGACAGCGCCTTGACGCCGAACACGTCTGGCATGGTGCTGTTCCACAGCCAGCGAAAGATGAAGACGAGTATCGCGATCAGCACTGCCGCGATCGCAATTCCGACAATCAATCCAACCGCCTGACCTTCCATACCTTCCTCTGTGCTCAGTGGATCCGCAGTGATGAGCCGTACCGCCCGACTGCGAGCAGTCGCCTGGGCGGATATTACGCAAGCGCCGAGCGGCAAACAAACGGAACAAGCGTGTGGCTGCCCTTGCAGTCATCGTATCGGCAGGACCGGGTCGCGTTGCGACAGCCTCGTTCTCACGGCCATGGACGCGTACAACAGGATGATGCCACTTGCGGGCGTGAGGGAACCGAAGGGGCGCGCCCGCCGTCACAGCAGGCGTGCGGATTGCATGACGGCCAGCGCCGCGTCACGATTTTTCTCCGCGTAGTAGGGTTGCGCACCCAGGAAGATGATCAGGTAGAGTTCCTCGCCACCGACGAAGCCGCCCGCGAACCCCTCGTAGTCGGGGCCGTCGTTGACGCTCGCCCGCAACTCGAAAAAGGCGCCATCGCGTTCACCGAAGCGCTGCGGACGCAGGCCGCCGATCGACACCGACACCTCGCCTTCGCCGAATATCTTGACGATCGACGACTCGACCAATTCGCTGAGTTCGTGCGGCAGCATATCGGCGCGGAATCTCGGCAGCGCCGCGTCCTTCTCCTTGGAGACGAAAACGGTTTCGCCGTCGGGCACGGCCGGAATGATCATCAGGCGGTCCAGCAGCAGACCGTCGCGCGTCCAGACCTGGGCAGTCTTGCGGGCATAGGGTGTGAGCATCGGAGACGCCTTGTTCCAGTTGCCGCCGATGGACACGCGCATGCCCTCGACCGTGGTGTCGCCCGGCCCGATCAACTGGTAGGGCGGCACACAGGCAACGAGGACGAGCGCAAGACAAAGCATCACTACGGACTTAGGGTTCATTTTGCCTCTCCCTTGAGGTAGAACTCGACCATGGCGCGGTCTGAGGCCTCCGGCTGGCGTTCAAGGTACTGCCGGAACAGGCGCCTCGCCTCAGCGCGGTCCCCTTTCTTCCACGCGACATAGCCCAGGTTGCGATAGGCCTCCGCGGGCGCACGCCGGCTCTCGATCGACCTGCGATACGCGGCGGCGGCTCGGTCACTGTCGCCCTGCCCGGCGCTTTGCCGATGGGCCTCGCCGCGAATGAACTCGATCAGCCCGGGATCGACGCCGAATCTTGCGTGCTGCTCGAGGAGATAGTGCGTGCGGCCGTACCGGTTGGTGTCAATCTGGTCTTCCATGTAGGTCAGGTAATGATCCGACAGTACGGCCCAGTGACGGTCCGCGGCGGGCTCACGGCTCGTTGCCGCATGCTTCGTCCCCACCCGTTTCTTCAGATTCTCGATGCGTTGCGCCGCGCCCGGGTGGGTGCGCAGGAATGCGCTACCTTCCTCTCGCTTGACCACCGCCGCATCGTCTTCGGCGACCAGGTTCTGCCAGATGCGGTAGGCCGCAGCCGGTTCGTAGCCCGCCGCCGTCAGCAGCTGCGCACCGAGCAGATCGGCCTCGGTCTCCTGCGAGCGGCTGAACGCCATCGCGTCGCCCAGCGCCGCGAGCTCGCCGATCGGCAGCATCACACCGGTGGCCACGCCGATACCCAGGCTGAACAGCGAACCGATACCGGTGCTGGTCCGAATGCGCCGAAACTGCGCCAGTGTGTGGGCCATCACATAGTGCGCGAGCTCGTGGGCCAGCACGCTCGCCAGTTCGTCCTCGGTAGCGGCGCGCAACAGCAGCCCTGTCCATACCTGCAGCGTGCCGTTGGGTGCCATCGACGCGTTGAACCCGGGGTTGCGCACGATGTAGACGCGCAGGTCCGGACAATAGGCCTTGGCGACCCGGCAGGTGACGTCACGGACGTAGGCATTGAGCCGCTCGTCGCGCACCAGCAATGGGGAATTGCCGAGTTCCCTCTCCAGCTCCGCGACCTCCATCCACAGGCCGCGTTCGGTCTCGTCCAGCTGCGGCACATGCCCGGGTTCTATCCTGGGGGCGAGCGCCAGACCATTGTCCGCGGCGGGGGCCGCCGCCGCGATGAACAGGAGCAGAACGAGATGGCTCGGCCAGGACACCGGTGATCAGCCTTCGGGCATGTCCCTGAACAGCCCGTCGACGACCGTTCTCGCACCTTCGCGGTCACGCAGCTCACCCGCCCCCACGTCCACCTTGTTGAACCAGACGACATCGCCGGTTCGCAGGTCCACCAGCGAGGCGAAACCGAATTCCGCGGTCGCGGGCACGCCGACACCGGCCGCGGCCGCCAGCACCGCAAACGCGATCCGTCCGCCGCTGGCCTGGTAGTCACGGTAAAAAGAGAACAGCGCATAGTCCGCGCCATAGGCCCGGCCGATCTCGCTGACGCCGGGCCCCAGGCCCCAGTCGAACTCACCGGCCTTGGTCGGCAGCTTGGCGGTACCGAAATGGTTGAGCTGTATGGTACTGCCGACCGCCCGGTGCAGCTTCTCGTAGCGCTGGATCGTTGGGTCCGATGCCGCCGCCGGGTCCAGCGCGACGATATCGACCGCATGCTCCGCCGCGTAGGCCATCACGGCGTCGCGAAAGTTGCGCCTCGCCGCCGCGGTCCAGTCCGCATGGGGCTCCTTGACGCCGCCCGCGGTCCACAGGTAGTACTTCACGTCCGGCGGCATCAGCAGCACCGTCGGGTCCTGGCGTTCGGTGGTGAGATTTTCGAGCTGCGAGACGGTGTTCGTGGTCGCGCACCCGGCGGCAAACACGACGAAACCGCCGAGGACGATGGTTCTGATCGGATTCACGCGTCACCTCCATGTCGCGTAGGGGCAGGCGTGCCCGTTCCTTCAAAGCCGCAGGACACGGCGATGCGCTCAATCCGTCGGCCGACCTGCGCCCCGATACTGGACAAGCTAAGCCACTTTCCGGCCGCGGTCCATGCCCTACCCGGCCACGCCTTGCGCCCGGTCAAGCGGATGACCGTGCGCGGGCCAGGGCTTCAGTTTGACCGCGGGCCGCCGAGCATTCAGTCTTGCAGCCACAGGACGAGCCGAGGGCACCATGTCGACCGCAAACCAACTGTACCACCTGGCCACCGCGATCGCGTTGACCTGCACGCTCACCGCCGCGGCCCTGGCCGGCGACGCGCGCGTGATCGAGCTGGTTGACGGCACCCAGATCCGGGGTGCGGTCGTTTCGTACGACAGTGGCGTCTACACGATTCAGTCCGAGGCCCTGGGACGGCTGCAGCTGCCGGACGCCAAGATCCGCGCCATCCGCTCGGCACCCCGTCAACGGGCGCTGGACCATCCGGGCCTGGGGCTGGAAACCCGCCAACCGCCCGCCGGGCGGGCCACCGTTTTCGAGGATCGGATCCTCAGCGACCCGACCATCCTCGCGATGGTGATGACACTGCAGCAGGACCCGCAGGTCCTGACGATCCTGGGTGACCCGCTGGTCATGCAGGCGATCCTCGCCGGGGACCTGAATGCGCTGCAGAGCAACCCGAAGATCCTCGCGCTCGAGGGCAACCCGACGATACAGCAACTGCTCGAACTGATCGCCCGCAACTGATTACCCGACGGCGGCGGCAGGCTGCGTGACCGCAGCGATTGCCGGTCGGCGCCACCGCGGAATACCCGGCACGCCGGGTATTCCGCAGGGAAGAACGGCTATCTGGCCGTTCGGACGACTCAGTCGTCGTGGTGGTCGCGGTGATGGTGGCGATAGCGGCCGCCGACGGTCAGCACATAGGTCACGTCGACGTCGAAACCGATCGATTCACCGGTCTCGAATTCGCACCAGCTGCCGCCGAACGCGATGGTGTGTTCGCCACGCGGCAGCTTCGGGAGCAGCACCCAGAAACCGTCCGCGACGGCCTTGCGATCCTCGCCGTACTTGAACCGGGTCGACTGGACCCGCTGGATCGCGGTCCTGGAAAAGATCACCGGCCGTCCGTCGACCGTCGCGAACAACCGGCAGCTCTCCGTGTTGAGCACCCCCGGCTCGAGGTCGTCCAGCACGCCGGCGAGCAGTTGACGCTTGTCTCGAACCGACAGGTCCTCGCCCGGTTCGTTGTAGAACACCACGTTGATCAATGGGAAGAACAGCCGCTTTTCCTTCGGTATACGGCGGATGCACTCGCGCGCCACCGGCTCCGAGCCGTCCGAACCGCCGAGGAACCACACGTCACCCCGCTGACCGACGTGGCAGTCGACCAGGCCTTCGCCGAAGTCGAAGTTGGCGGTGCCGAAGTTGGTCTCCTGCCAGCGGTACCAGGCGGCCGATAACTGCGCGACGCCCCGGACCCCGCGACCGTCGTGATCGTCGTGATCGTCGTGATCGTCACCGGAGGCCAGCGCCGACTGGCTGGTCAAGCCCAACGAGGCCGCCAGACATGCGGCCAACAGCATTGTCATTCCATGTTCCCTTGCATCCATGATCCATTCTCCTGTTTGGTATCGGTGGTGCCTGACGACCAGAGGTCATCGCCACATCAAACAGCGAACTGTGCGAAATCCTGATTCGACAGGTGTAACCACACTGTGCGTGTTGTTAACAAAGATCAAGTTTCCCGTGCCAGCATTCTTTTTGGCGCGACGCGGCCTGCGCGGATTGCGCACCGCTGGCCCGTCCTGGACCGTGCCGGCAGCGCAGGCTTGTGACCCCAGTCAAGGAATCGCGCTGCCGGCTGAACTCGGCACCGCGCGCGCCCTCCTAACGGCATTGGAAAAACGCAGAGGAGACCCCATGACGCAGGATCAAGCGGCCGAACAAAGACCCGTGGGCATCGGCCTGGTCGAGTCCACCCGCCACGTGATGGCGCTGCTTTTCACGGTGCTGTTTCTGACCTTCTCGGCCTACCTGACCGTGCTCGCCGTGCTGAAGTTTCTCGAGGTGTTCGGCGCGCAACAGGAGGTGATCGAGACGCTGATCAAGTCGATCAATTTGGGCATCATCGGTCTGGCGATATTCGAACTCGCGATGAGCATCCACAAGGAACACGGCGCCTGTCATCACGACGAGGACTTCTTCCCGCTGCTGCGCCGCGGCGTTGCCCGTTTCGTCGGCGTGGTCTGTATCGCACTGGTCATGGAGGGCTTGATCATGGCGATCAAGTACAGCCAGCTCGACCTGGCGGGCAACCTGAATTACGCGGTCGCGATCGTCGTCAGTGCGGCGGTGCTGCTCGCCGCGCTCGGGGTGTTCCTGAAGCTCAGCGACCCGGCCCGGCCGGCGCCATCGACGCGCCCCGTGC
>CBDTXT010000095.1:0-9061 GCA_965364465.1 uncultured Chromatiaceae bacterium | reverse complement strand
ACCAGTGTCAGCAGACGATCGCCACGACGCAGCCGGATCCGGCTGACGCCGTCTTTGGTGGCGTCGCGCAACTGGTCGAGCGTGCTGACCCGGATGCGGTTGACCTGAAACATCACATCGCCCTCGCGCAGGCCGCTTTTCCAGGCGCTGCTGTCTTCCTTCACCGGGCCGACCGCGATACCGGGATTGGTTCCGAGGCCGGATTTGTCGACGACTTCGCCGAGGCGCGCCCCACGGAAGCGCCGATGCACGCGAGCGCCGTCGACGAAGTGCTCGAACGGGTCTGCGATGCGTGCGTCGAGGTCCCTGGGGCGGCCGTTGCGAATCACCTCGAGCGCAACACGTTCACCGACCCGCATAAGCGCGAACTGGGTGTTCAGCTCGGTCGCGCTGCGAATCGGCTGGTCGTTCAGCCTTACGATCAGGTCGCCGGCGCGCAAACCCGCGAGTTCGGCGGCCGAGCCGGGCTTCACCTCGCTGACCACGGCGCCGCGCGTGCCCTTCGGGGCCTTGAGCGCGCGCGCCAGATCCGGGGTCAGGTTCTGCGCGGTGACCCCGAAGGTACCGCGCTGCACGCCGCCGTGCTCGATGATCTGGCGCTTGATCGCCTTGGCCATGTTGACCGGTATCGCAAAGCCGATCCCGACGTTGCCGCCGCTGGGGGCGAGGATCGCGGTGTTGATGCCGACCAGCTCGCCGCGTAGGTCCACCAGCGGCCCGCCGGAGTTTCCCGGGTTGATCGACGCATCCGTCTGGATGAAATTTTCGTAGCCTTCGATGCCGAGGCCACTGCGACCGAGCGCGCTGACGATGCCCGACGTGACCGTCTGGCTCAGCCCGAAGGGATTGCCGATCGCGACCACGAAATCGCCGACCCGCAACCGGTTTGAATCGGTCATCTGGATTGCGGTGAGATCGCGCGCCGGGATCTCCAGCACTGCGACATCGGTTTCGGGGTCCGAACCGAGCAGTTCGGCCTTCAGCTCGCGACCGTCGTTCAGCGTCACATAGATCTCATCGGCCTGCTCGATCACGTGATGATTAGTCAGCACGTGTCCCCGCTTTGCGTCGACGATCACGCCCGAGCCGAGACTCTGATTGCGCCGCTCGCGCGTGTCCCGCGGCAGTTCAAAAAACCAGCGGAAGAAAGGATCGCGCAACAGCGGGTGATCCTCAGCGCGGACCACGCTCACGGTCGAGATGTTCACCACAGCCGGGGTGACGCGCTCGAGCATCGGCGCCAGGCTGGGCAGCGGCGCGCCGTCGACCTGCGCCGGCAACGTGGCGCCGGCCGACCCGGTGCCGAGCATGAGCAGCAGGGTCAGCAACAGTCGGTTGAGCGAATGCATCGAGTTCGGAATTCCGTTGTGATCAAGCGGGTCCCGGCAGCCGGGCTGCCGGGACCTGTCTTTTCGCGCGGGGTCGTCAGGCGACCTTTGCCGCCGCTGCGGCCTGGTTCTCGATCAACTTCTCATCATTGGAGCGGATTTCGATCCGGCGCGGTTTCATCGACTCGGGGACCTCGCGCATCAGATCGATGTGCAGCAGCCCGTCCTTGAGTTCGGCGCCGCTGACCCGCACATAGTCGGCGAGCTGGTAGGTGCGCTCGAAGTTGCGATTCGCGATACCGCGATGCAGGTACTTGCGGTCCGCCACGTCGGCGTCCTTCTTGCCCGTCACGGTCAGCAGGTTCTCCTTGACCTCGATCTCTACCTCGTCGGGACGGAAGCCCGCGACTGCCATGCTGATCCGATACTGGTCGTCACCGGTCATCTCGATGTTGTAGGGCGGATAGCCGCCGGCGTCGGCGCGGTTGGCCGATTCCAGGGCGTTGGCCAGGCGATCGAAGCCGATCGCGGTACGAAACAGCGGGCTGAAATCAAATGCGTTCATCATTTTGTCCTCTCTATCAAGCAACAAATTAGCGATGGCGTTCCGATGGAACCGCCGGTTTTCACAGGCCCTTTTGGCGCCCGTGACCCAGACATAGGGACAGTAATTTGCTTTTCAAGGGGGGCGCCGAGCGTCAGGCCGGGTGGATCCGCCTGACCAGCGCCTTCTCGATCTCGACCAGCCAGAGCACGCTGGATGCCACCAATGTGATCAGCGCCCAGGTGGTCAGATCGAGTGGCGCGGTGCCGAACAGCGCCTGCATCGTCGGCAGATAGGTGAAGGCCATTTGAAACACCAACAGGATCGCGACTGCGTACAGCACGTAGCGGTTGCCGAGCAGACCGTCGCGGCTGAGCACCGGCTCGACGATGAAGCGCGAATTGAACAGGTAAAATATCTCGAACATGACCAGCGTATTTACCGCCACGGTTCGCGCGTGCTCCACTCCGAGGCCGCGGTCGAGATCCCAGATGAACAGACCGAAGGTGCCGGCCACCAGGATCAGCGACACGAACAGGATGCGCCACAGGAACAACCGGGTCAGCACCGGTTCACGCGGGTCGCGCGGCGGGCGGCGCATGATGCCCGGTTCCGGCGGTTCGAAGGCCAGCGCGAGCGCCAGCGTTGCCGCAGTGATCATGTTGACCCAGAGGATCTGCACCGGCGTGAGCGGGAAGTGGGCCGAACCGAGCAGGATCGCGAGCAGGATCACCAGCGCCTCGCCACCGTTGGTCGGGAGGATGAACAGGATCGCCTTGCGTAGGTTGTCGTAGACGGTGCGCCCCTCTTTCACCGCGTTCACGATGGTCGCGAAGTTGTCGTCGGTCAGCACCATCTCTGCCGACTCCTTGGCCACCTCGGTGCCGTTGCGGCCCATCGCGACCCCGACGTCGGCGCGGCGCAGCGCCGGGGCGTCGTTGACGCCGTCGCCGGTCATCGAGACCACATGGCCGCGCGCCTGCAGTAGCTGGACAAGCCGCAGCTTGTCCTCCGGGGTGACACGGGCGTAGACATCGACCTCATCGACCCGTTCGGCGAGTTCCCGGTCGTCCATCGCGAGCAAGTCCTGGCCGCTCAGCACAAGATCGCTATCACTCAAGCCGACCTGCCTGGCGATTGCCAGCGCGGTCACGCGGTGGTCGCCGGTGATCATCTTGGCGCGGATGCCGGCGCGCCGGCAGGTTGCCACGGCCTCGATCGCCTCGGGCCGCGGCGGGTCGATCAGGCCGCACAGGCCGAGCAACAGCAGACCGTCTTCGATGTCGTCGAAGTCGAGCTCGGTCGGCTGGCCCGGCAGCCTTTTCATCGCGACCGCAATGACCCGGTAACCCTGCGCCCCGAGTGCATCGACGCAGGCCTCCCAATGGCCGCTGTCGAGCGGTGCCTCGCCACGCGCGCTCCACTCGCCTGCGCAGCGCCGCAGCAGTTGCTCCGGGGCGCCCTTGACGAACACGAAGGACTCGCCCTCATGGCTGTGGTGCAGCGTCGCCATGAACTTGTGTGCGCTGTCAAACGGGATGAGATCGGTGCGCGGATAGCGCAGCGACTCCTCATCCGGGTCGAGCCCGGCCTTGACGGCCGCGACACACAGCGCACCCTCCATCGGGTCACCCTCGATCGACCAGCGGCCCTCGTCGTTACGCAGGCCCGCATCGTTGCACAGCAGCATCGCGCGCAACGCAAGCAGCGTACCCGGATCGGTGGCGACATCGAACTCGCGGCCGTCGACATGGAAGCCGCCGTGCGGATCATAGCCGGTGCCGCTGACCTCGAGGCGGCAGCCGGGCAGAACCAGTGTACGCAGCGTCATCTCGTTGCGCGTCAGCGTGCCGGTCTTGTCTGAACAGATCACCGACAGCGTGCCCAATGTCTCGACGGCCGGCAGGCGCCGGATGATCGCGTGGCTGGCCGCCATGCGCTGCACACCGATCGCGAGCGTGATGGTCATGATCGCCGGCAAGCCCTCCGGGATCGCCGCGACCGCCAGGCCGACCGCGGCGAGGAACATGTCCGCCGCGGTGTAGTCGCGGGCCAGGACACCGAACGCGAACGCCGAGCCGGCGACCGCGACGATGGCCAGTGTCAACCAGCGACCGAACACAGCCATCTGGCGCCGCAGCGGTGTGGTGAGCTGCTCGACGCGCGCGACCAGCGTGCTGATCTGCCCGAGTTCGGTGTCGGCGCCGGTCGCAGTCACCACGCCGAGTCCCTGGCCGGCCGTTATCAGCGTGCCGGAGTAGGCCATCGAGCGCCGGTCAGCCAGCACCGCGGCCTCCGGGCAGGCGTGATGTGTCTTCTCGACCGGCACCGACTCGCCGGTCAGCGCCGCCTCTTCGATGCGCAGGTTCCTGGCCTGCACCAGGCGCAGGTCGGCCGCGATCTTGTCGCCTGGCTGCAGTGGCAAGAGGTCGCCGGGAACAAGGTCTTCCGCGGCGATGGTACGGCGTCGGCCGTCACGTATCACCATGGCCTGCGGTGAGAGCATCTGGCGGATCGCGGCCAGCGCGTCCTCGGCCTTGCCCTCCTGCACGAAGCCGATCAGCGCGTTCACCACCACGACGCCCAGGATGACCGCGGTATCGACCCAGTGCTGTAACAGTGCGGTGACCAGTGCCGCGGCAAGCAGCACATAGATCAGCACATTGTGAAACTGGGCGAGAAAACGCAGCCAGGCGCTGCGGGGCGCCACTTCGGGGAGTCGGTTCGGCCCGACCTCGTCCAGGCGTCGCGCTGCGTCGGCCGAACTCAGACCCGTGTCGTTGCTGTCCAGGTCGTGAAAGACCTCTGACAGCGGCATCGCATGCCATAGCGGGCATTGGGTCTCGACAGTTTCGTCTGTTTGCACGGAATGCTCGGTGCCGACTACGGGCCGGTCGTCTTTCGACGACGGCTCACAACCAGCGGATCAGGTAATAGATGCGCTGGCTCTCCGACGATACGGACGGTCCGTACACCAAGGCCGGGTGCAGATTCGCGGCCGGGTTCGCGGCCTCGCGCGCCGCTGCCTGTGAAGACAGGATCTCGACGCAACCTTCCGGGTAGCGCTTGCGCGACTTGCGCGGCGTCTTGATCAGCGCGAAGCGCTCCTGCAGCGCGGTGGATTCGGGATCGACGATCACGTGTGGCATGCGCTCATGCTAACACCGCAGCGCCCGCTGTCATCAACGCCGTCCCGTTACCGGCTCGGGCCGGCGGCGCAGGGGCTATCGCCGACGCGTGCCGGACGCTAAGCTCCTGCTGATGACGTTTCCGGCGCGCGACAGTATTCGTTACACGCCATTGTTCTGCGAGGAGAACATCTGGTGGCTTGTGCACGCGATGGTCGATCGCGGCCTCGATCCCGACGACCTGACGGTCATGTTCCTGTCCAATCCGGGGCAGGGCATTCTGTTGGCCTGCCAGCGGGCAGCGGACCCGGGCGATTGCGTGATCTGGGATTACCACGTGCTGCTGGAGGCGAGGTTGCAGGGGCGGGACTGGATTTTCGACCCGGACACGCGCCTGGGCTTTCCCGCGCCGCGTGACGACTACCTGGCACGGACCTTCCCGGACCAGGCCAGACTGCCGGAGCCGCTGCGCACCTGGGTCAGGCGTGTCCCGGCCGCGGCTTACCTGGCGCATTTCCGCTCGGACCGCGGCCATATGCGTGGTCGCATTCCCGCGTCCGCGTTTCCCGACTACCCGATCATTGCGCCGCCCGACGGCGTCCGCCACATCGACCTGAGCGACTACCGGGACATGCGCAAGGCGCTGGCCGACGGCAGTGACGTGCTGCCGGCCGAGGCGCTGATCGCACCGGGCGGTTGAACGCCCGGCGATCTGCTAGCATATGGCTACCGTTCGTTTTGCGTCCCCCTCGGGACGGCTGTCCGGAGGTCGCCGATTTTCATGCCGGGTGGTATCGGTCCCGTCGACGCCGCGACACTGTCGGCCTGTAGTGGCCGTGATCGCGTCATCGCGTCGCTTAGCAATGCCAATGAGATCTTCTTTCATCTCGATGGTCGGCGGGTCTACTTCGACCGCGCCGCGAGCTGCCTGTACTTCGTCACCGGGGCCGAGGACAGGGTGGCGCGCACCATCCGCTCTTCGCTCGCCGGCCTAAGTGCCACACCGGTGTTCGAACAGCTGCATCTCGACGCGCATGGCCTGTTCAACGGTGCCCGCCGTGTTTGCCTCACGGTGCCGGAAGCGGACATCGTTCTGGTCGCGCTGCGTCTCGCGGGGGTGCGTGCGACCGTCCGTTAGCGTGGGCCCCACTAGGGCCTGCTGCCCGTGTCCCGGGCACGGCGCCTGACTTGCCGCCAGCGATGGATTCCCCGCGTTCCTCGGGTCGCATCCGTCGGGGCGCGGCCCCCGCTGAAGTGGCACTGCGGTCAGAGACGTTCAAGCAATGCCACCAGACCGGGATAGTTGCCGGGCTCCAGCTGGTACTTGCGTCCTGCCTCGCCCCAGCTGTCCCCGGCCTCGAGTTTTTCCAGCAGCGACTCACGCCTGTCGAAACTGATCCCACCCACCGCGACGACGCCGCGAGCGAACAGCGGATCGGGCAGGCCGCTTCCGCTCGGTCCGACCAGTTCGACCGGCGTGTCCGGGCCGACTGCCGCGAGCAGCCCCGACAGCGTGTCGTTTACCAGTGTCGACGCGGTGCATAGCACGCGCGCGCACCGAGCAAGCTGCGAGGCATCGCCGGTTGCCGCGACGCCGACCCGCTCGGGAACGCGTTGCGGTGACTGCTCGAGGATCAGTACCTGCTTCCCGCGTTCGGTCAGCCGGTCGACCAGGGGGCCGAAGTAGCCGACCATCCCGATTGTCGCGTCGCCCACCAGGCCGTCGAGCCCGGACCCGCCGCCGCGGTCCGGCGGCTCGAAACCGGCGGCGCGAAACAGTGCCGCGCTCAACGCATTGTAGGTCCCGAGTCCGAGCGCGCGGCTGGCAGGGTCCGCCGAGACCAGACCCTGCAGCAGCATCGCCGGATCGCCGCGCAGGGCCAGCGGTGCCGGGTGGCGCCGCCACAGCTCGCGCAACAGTTCGCCCATGCTGACGTAGAATGGTCCCACGCTGCCGTCGGCGAGAAACACGAAACCGAACTCGTCGCGGAAGGTCTCGTCCGGCACCGTGTCGGGCAGATGCAGCCCGTCGACCACCGGATTGCCCAGGCGCGCCACGAGTTCCAGGCCGAGCGCCAGGTAGTGCGCGTTGATCGGTCCGCTCGTCGGCATCTCGTCAGCCCTTGTAGTCCCAGACCCGCCAGTCTGCGAACAGCGGGAAGTAGAGCGCGAGCCGGACCGGCCGGTCGTCGAGTATGCGCAGGATTCGCCCATAGGTCTCGAGCTGTTCACGATAGCGCGACTGCTCGCGGTCGAGAAATGCGCCGCGGTCGCCCGCGAGGTGTTCGCCGGTCTTGTAATCGATGACCCAGCGGACGCCCTGGTCGTCGATGAAGCTGCGGTCGATCACATAATGCCGGGTCGTCTCGTCGTGCAGCGTGAGCGCCCATTCACAGCGTGCGTCGTGGTGTGGGCCGAGAATCCAGCGCCCGGTGTCGTCGGCCAGGGTCTGGCGCAGCGCGCGCAGCGCCTTGTCGCTTGCCGCCTCGAGTTCGTCGCCCGGCACGCCGAGCTGTTGCAGGCCGCGCCTCAGGCCGGGCGCCAGCGCGTCGGCGCGCGCCGCCGGCCAGTGCTCGATGCCGTCGTCGGCGATCCGTTCCAGGTAGCGGTGGACCAGCGTGCCAACGTGACGTGCGGTGTCGCCGGCCCACTCGAACTCGATTTCGGCGACGGCGCCGGGATCGCCACCGGGTGCCGGGGACGGGATCGACCCGGCCTGCCAGCTGGGTTGCCAGTCGGCTGGCAGGCGTCGTAGCGGGTCCAGGCGCGCGTTGGCCGCGGCTGCGGCCGCGGCCGCAGCCGCGTCGTCCGGCGCATGCAAGCCGGCGAATGCCGGTTCGACCACCGGCCAGAGTTTCTCGAGCAGCGAATCCGCGCACGGCTTCGACGGCTCGCCGCTGGCGTTGAAGCCGAGATGGCCAAGCAGGTGCAGCCGGCGCCGGGCCCGGCTCGAGGCGACATACAGCAGGCGCGCGGTCTCCAATCGCTCCTTGTCGCGGTCGAGCGCGCGCAGATAGTCGGAAATGGGTTCGGCCGTTTGCGCCGCTGCGCGGATCGGCGCCATCAACAGCCGGGGGCGCCCGTCGCTGCCGGTGTGCTCCAGCCAGTACAGCAGCTCGCTACTGCCGGCGCGCGGCTTGCGGCCGAGCCCGGGCAGGATGACGGTGTCGAACTCCAGGCCCTTGGATTTGTGCATGGTCATCAGTTGCACGCGGCCGTCGGCGCGGCTGTCCGGTGCCGCGTACAGCCCGGCCAGCGCCGACTCGAGCTGCCCCAGGTCGCGCAGGCCCGCGGCCTCCTCGTGTGCGTCGAGCAGGGCGAGGTAGGCCTGGGCATCGTCCAGCGCCGCCGCGGTTGCCACCGCCAGCCCGCCGAGTCGCAGCCAGATCCCCTCGACCCACTGTCGCAGCGGGCGTCGGCCGCGCGCCGGCAGCGCCCGATCGACGACCTGCAGCAGTCGCTCGACACGCACTCGGCCGTCCGCGCTCAGCGCCGCGCGCAAGGCCGGGTCGCGCAGGCGCCCTAGCACACAGCGTGGCGACCGTTCGGCGATGGTCAACAGGTCGCGCAGGTCCAGGCCAAGCCAGGGGGCGCGCAGCACGACCAGCCAGGCGAGCCGGTCCGCCGGGTGCAGCAACGCGCGGGTGAGATTGTGCAGGTCCTGCACGACGGGTTGTCGGCCGAGCGGATCGACCTCGACCGCCTGGAACCCGATGCCAGCCGATTTCAATGCGATCGCGATCGCGTGCAGATGACTTCTGGCGCGGGCCAGTACCGCAACCGTGCCGTCGGTGCTCTCGGCCAAGGCCTGGCGGACCAGATCCACGGTGCGGCGCGCCTCGGCCTGCGGGTCGTTGCCGGCCAGCGCATGCACCTGGACCGCATCCGGGGCCGCCTGTTGGTCGAACGCGATGGCCGGGGAATAGGGCACCGCACCACGCCCCGCATCGACCGTCGAGGGAAGTAACGTGGGGAAGCTCGCGTTGAGCCAATCGACGATGCCGCGGGTGGACCGGAAATTCACCGCAATGGTCAGCGGTGTCAGCTGCAACTGGCCGATG
>CBDTXT010000094.1:0-9068 GCA_965364465.1 uncultured Chromatiaceae bacterium | reverse complement strand
CTAGCCGCACGACCTTCGGCCTGTCGGATGCCCAGTTTCGGCAGGTGTTTCGAAACACCCGGATCGCGGCCGATATCCTGCGCGACAGCTGTCGCGCGGGCCGCGTCAGGCGCCGGCCTCGATGTCGACATCCACGACAAGCGGAAAATGATCGGAGGCGATCGCGGCCGGAGCGGCATCGAAGCGCCAGTAGCGCCGCGCAAGCAAGGGACTGCGGACAAACACCCTGTCGAGCGCGAGCAGCGGCCTGCCCCAGGTCGGGTAACTGCGAACCGCGCGCTGCAGGAAACCCGCATCGATCAGCGGTTCGAACGCATTCGAACCGAACCAGACGTTGAAATCGCCCATCAGCACCGTTGGCGCGGTATCGCCGGCCAGCAACGTCGCGACGCGTCCGATCTGCTCGCGGCGCTCCTGCCACCTCAGGCCAAGATGTGTCGCCAATACGCGACATGGCCGGTGACCGATGTCGAGAACCGCATCCAGCACACCACGCGGCTCACGATCGGGGAACGAGAGATCGTGCAGATCCTGCCTGGCGACCGGATGGCGGGTTAGCAACAGGTTGCCGTAGCGGCCCAGGCCACGCTCGAAAAGCGTGCCGTCTATCGCTTGCATCCCGGTGATGCTTTCCAGACTTGCGACGACGTCGCCCGCATGATCGAGCGTGATCTCCTGCAACGCAACGATATCGGCGTCCATCGCGACCACGATCTGCGCAATGCGTGCCGGAGAGTACACCCCGTCACGCCCGATGCAGTCGTGCGCATTGTAGGTGGCGACGCGAAACAATGGCCGTGCTCAGCCTGCCCGCAACCAGCGCTTGGCAATCCATGCCGCGGCCAGCAGCACAACCCCCACCAGCGCGGCGACGAGCAGGTTCTCCAACGTCGGTGACGCCAGCGCGGACCATAGCGAACTGGAGAACAACGTGATGGCGCCCAGCCCCGGGATCAGACCGATCAGCGACCCCACCAGAAACTGCCTGGCGCCCAGCCGCGAGCTACCGGCCACCAGGTTGAAGATCGCAAAAGGCGCAACAGGCACCAGTCGGAGGATCGCGACGGCCAGGGTGCCGCGCTTGGCGAGCCGCTTGCTGAGCTGCTCGACTCGCGGACCGCTCAGTCGCTCCACGGTCCCCCGACCGAGCAGGCGCCCCCCGATGAAGCCGATCGCCGAGGCGGCCAGCGCACCGACCATGACATAGGCAAAGGCCTGCCAGCCATCGAAAACGACACCGGCAATCACCGCCAGCAGGGTCAGCGGCACCATTGCCAGACTGGCGAGTATGAAACCGCCGATCGCGATGGCGGCCCGCACCTCCATCGAGGGAATCGCAGCCAGATAGTCGCTGATACGCTCTGGGGACAGCAGTGACTGCAGCGGGGTCCAGCGCCACGCAGCGGCCAACCCGATCAACAGCGCCAACAATCCCAGAAACAGCGTCAGTCGCCTGCGCCCGACCCGCTTGCCGGATTGCGGCACATACTGCTCGACGAAATAGTCGGGGCTGAAGGGTTCCGGCGGATCGATCAGATCGGCGCCCGGGACAAGCTCATCGACTTCGCTTGAGATGCTCCAGTCGAGCGGGCGCAGACTGCGCTCGTCGCCGCGCAAGGACTCGATTCCCCGCACCAGGCTGTCCCGCTCGCGCGTGGCCCGCGCGACGTCTTCCGGCGCACAATCGAGATGCTCCGCGATCAGCCGCGACCGCAACCCGGCGATGTAATGCGAGACCTTGTCGCCGGGCTGCACCGATTCGATCGCGAGATCGCATTCGGTGTCCAGGCCCATCGAGCGGTTGCTGGTATTTGAGGAACCGATGCGCAAGAGCCGGTCGTCGACGATCAGCAGTTTCGCATGCACACTGATACAGGCGTCGCCCAGCCCGGGCATATGGGGATAGTAGACACGCAGCCGATCGTGCTTGTCTGCGGACCGCATGCGATCGAGGATACGGCCACGCAGGACATCCATGGTCATCTGCTCCAGCCAGCCGCCCGTCTGTTCAGGGAGCACCAGCACGACCTCGGGACCCTCGAAATCGCTCAGCCGAGCGATCAGCGCTTCAGCCAGACAATGCGCGGTGAAGTACTGATTCTCGATATAGATCGACTCACGCGCCGCGGCAATCGCGTCCAGATAGAGATCCTTGACCTCGTGAACGGCCTCATGACCGCCAAACGCCGGCTCGGTTCTCGCGACCGCGACGGGGACATGGTCCAGTTCGTTCACGACCGTCCCCGGCCACGGCGAATCCCCCGATGCACGCGGTGGCTTGATCCGCCGGCCGCGCGCACGACGCCATCGCTCGCGTGCCAGTTCGCCGAGGCAGGCCGCGACATCGCCCTCGACCAGCAGCATCATGTCGTGAAACGGCGGATAACGCTTGCCCTCCGGATCGGTGCGGCGTGGGTCGTCGGCCCGGTGTTCGGAGGTATCCCAGCGCCAACGGCTGAGGTCGATACCGCCGACGAACGCGACCCGGTCGTCAACGACGACGACCTTCTGATGATGCGAGGCGCCTTTCGGATGCCGACCGTCGAGCCGGAAGTGAAACCGCGGCGGCGCCTGCAGGCGCAAACGAAGCGCCGGCAGCAGCTCCCGTTCGGCCGCGTAGACCATATTGAAGTCCCAGGACAACAGATAGATGTTCAGGTCCGGCCTGTCCCGCACCAGCGCTACCAGGAATGCGCCCAGTTCATCCGGCAGATCGCCTGGAACGTCGCCGCGATGCAGCCGCTCGTGCCGATCGAAATCCCAGCCAAGTATCAGGATCTGACGGCGTGCATTGCGGCAGGCCTCGGCGAAGGCGGCGAAATAATCGGCCGCATCGATCAGGGTCGCAGAGCGCGCGGCATCGGCGCGGCGCCAGCAGTTCCTGCCCGGTTCGAGGATTGGTGTTGCAGCCGGCGGTCTCGACGGACCGCGACTGGATGATTCCTTCATTTCGTGCACCTTTTTCTCGCCCGGTGGCGGACGTCTGGCGTTTCAGCCGACCGCATCAGAAGCTGGGATAATGCCACGACATCAACCCCGGCGGCGCAGATGTCCGACTCACGGTCGGGCACAAGCGACGCAAGCATAGAGGGAAACCAGGCATGATATTCAAACAACTGCTCGAAGCGGACTCGTCAACCTACACCTATCTGATCGGCTGCCGGGAGACCGGCAAGGCCATTCTGATCGACCCGGTACTGGACACGGTCGAGCGCGACCTCCAGGTGCTGCGTGATCTCGGCCTTGAGCTGGCCGCGACCCTGGAGACCCATGTGCACGCCGATCATCTGACCGGGGCCAAGCGCCTGAAACAGCAAACCGGCTGCCGGATCGCCTGCCCGGCGATGCTGGCGCTGCAATGCGCCGACATCGGCATCAACGAAGGCCAGGCATTCGGCGTCGGTACGCTGCAGCTCCAGCCGTTGTTCACGCCCGGACACACGGATCACCACCACGCCTATTTGATGGACAATGGGGCGCTGAAGATGCTGTTTAGCGGCGATGCGCTGCTGATCGAGGCCTGTGGACGCACTGACTTCCAATCGGGTGATGCCGGCGAGCTGTATAACAGCATACACAACAAGTTCTTCTCGTTGCCGGATGAGACGCTGGTCTATCCGGCACACGACTATGAGGGACGTCATGTCTCGAGCATTGCGCAGGAAAAGTCACGCAACCCGCGGCTGGGTAAGGGCAGGTCGAAAGAGGACTTTGTCACGCTGATGGATGGCCTGGACCTGCCCTATCCGCGCAAGATCGATTTTGCGGTACCCGGCAACGAGGCCTGCGGCGAGTGTCCGGCCGACGTACCCGAAGCCTTCCGCGGACCCTGTGCGACGAGCGACCAGGGCTGAACGGATGCGTCGCTTACAAGCCACGATGCCACCTCCACCAGGATGGCAGCGAAAGGCGGTCGCGTCGCGCCGATCAGTCGTCTTCCTCGAAATGCCTGCCGTAATGGCTGTACAGCGCAACCTCGTAGTGGTGACCGATCACCTTGTTGGCGTCGTATGACGGGGCCCCCTCGATCGCATTGCGCGCGAGCGAAGTCGTTACCGTCTGGGTCGACCAGTCGATCGCGTCGAGCCAGGGGCAGGCCACCAGGACATCCCGCCCCAGCAACCAGCGACCGGTGGCAACGTCCAGATAGCGGATACGCCAGCCCGCTGCATCGAGGATGAAGTCACGCACCTCGCCGATTTCACCATCGGCGGCACCGATCCGATAGCCCTTCACTTCGTCGCTGCTGCGCAGGTGGGGATTGACGGGCTCGCGGGATGGCTCGTCGTCGAGCGATAGAGGGAACTGATCCCCCAGACCGAGGAACGGGTCTCCGCCCCAGTAAGGCTCCCAATCGTAGTGGCGGTAAAACTCCTGCTCGTAGTGCCGGGATACCGGAGTCTGCGCCTGGACCGGTGGCGCATGCTCGATCTGCTCGCGCGTCAGGTCGATATCGATGCGTTGCCGCTCATGGTCTGTCGACGTGACCATGCCGGGCAGCAGCAACACGTCGCGTCCGAGCAGCCAATTGCCGCTGCGCACGACGAGATAACGCACACGCCAATCGCGATCGTCGAAATAGACCTGGCGCAACCGCCCTATATCGCCGTCCCGGGCATGCAGCGCATAGCGCTCCAGCTCATGCAGCCTGCGAAGTTCTCTCATCATCGAGTCCCCGCTGTGTACCTCATCCCCACGCTTCCCCCGGACGACCCTGCGCCCGGTCGACGAATACGCGGGGATCAGTTCTCGTAGATACCGACCAGGCGATTCTGCTCGAGAATGTTCCCGCCGTAGCGTTCCAGAAACGCGTTGCGCGAAGGTGTTCCCTCGACCCGCGCATCCAGCGCGTAGACCCAGAAATAGTAGTGATGCGGACCGTGCCCCGGCGGCGGCTGCGGGCCGCCATAGCCCGGCTGGCCGAAGTCGTTGTCGCCGGCCCGGAACGGGCCGGCACCGTTTTCCGCTATTACCGCGGTATCGGGCGGGATGCCGTACAGCAACCAGTGGGTGAACCCAAACGGCAGTGGCGCATCCGGGTCGTGGCAGATGATCGCGAGTTCCCGGGTGCCCTCGGGCACCCCACGGATTCGCAGCTCGGGCTGATCATTCCCCTTGTCGTTGGCAAAACGATCGGCCATGCGCCCGCCAGGCTCGAACGCCGGTGAAGAAATCGAGAGGTCGCGTAGGGTCAGTCCCATGGCATGCTCCTGTCTGAATACCGATCATAGTCAATGACCGCGAACGGCGCACGGCCCTGGGCGCAATTTTCAGACCGCAGCGGGTCGTGCAGCAACGCAACACCAAGGAAATTCAGGCAAACACCGCACCAAGCGAGTGACATCCCGACTTGTGTCCGTGCCGGCCACGCTTTTCGGCCGGAACGTCTATCATATAAAACGCTCACGGCCAGCCGGCCAAAGTATCCGGGACAGGAGACAACGATGCGACATTCGCAAGCCGAGAACCAGGGCAGCGACCGGGTTGTAAGCTCATCGACGGGGAAGGACCGGGACGAGCCGCACGCGCCCAGGCCGGCCGGCGAGGCGAAAGACCCCGGAATCGACGCGGGCATCCATGGCAACGGCGCAGTGGCCTATGTCATGGGGCATGTCTGCGGCGGGGTGATCGGGTATCCGATCACGCCCTCCACCGAAATTTCCGAGTTGTTCGAGGCCTACCGCGCCAAGGGCGGCTGCAACGTGTGGGGCAAGCACCCGTTCTTCTTCGAACCCGAAGGCGAGCATTCCGCTCAGAGTGGCGCGATGGGTGCGACGCTCACCGGCGGCCACTTCATCTCCAATGCCTCGTCCAGCCAGGGCATCCTCTACGGGCTCGAATCGCACTATGTGACGGTCGGCAAAAAGATCGGTGGATTCGTGTTGCAGGTCGCCGCGCGGGTCGTGTCCAGGCATGCGCTGAACGTGATGGCCGGGCACGACGACGTCTATGCCTTGCTACCTTCAGGCTACACCATTCTGTTCGGCAGCAACCCGCAGGAAGCCGCGGACCTCGCCGCGATCGCGTACCGGGTGAGTTCCCTGTCGATGGTGCCGGTCACCAACGCGATGGATGGTTTCGCGACCAGCCACATGCAGTGCGCGATCCTGCTGCCAGAACCCGAGTTGCTGAAGACATTCCTCGGTGACCCGGCGGGCCGCATCAAATGTCCGACGGTGGCACAGGAGATCCTTTACGGGGCCAAGGGCCGCGTCTATCAGTTGCGCCAATACCTGAACCGTCACCGCGACGATATTCTGACCGAAGACCTCGACGCGATGCTGGCGTTTCTCGAGCAGCGCGCCGACGACATCGAGACCGACAACGAGGGTCAGCTGGTCACCGAGACTCTCGCTTGGATCCCCGAGGCGTTACGCGCCCAGTGGCGCCGGCAATGGATCCATGCCTGGGAGAAGGGCACGCGCCAACTGGTCCCGGCCATGGTCGATATCAACAATCCCGGGCTCAGCGGCGGCGTGCAGAACCAGCCCGACTTCCAGGCCGGCCTGGTCGATCACCGCACGCATTTCGTCAACGAGGTGCCGCGCTTCGTCGAGCAGGCGATGACCGAATACGGCGCCCTCACCGGCCGTTGGTACCGCCCGGTGCAGACCTTCATGGCCGACGACGCCGACTATGTCATCGTCGGCCTGGGTTCGGTCACCGATGATGCCGAAGCCGTCGTCACCTATCTGCGTAAGCAGGGAATGAAGGCCGGCGTGGTTTCGGTCAAGTTGCTGCAGCCATTTCCAGAGGGCGAACTCGTCGCGGTGCTGGACGGCAAGAAGGCGGTTACCGTGCTGGAGCGTTCAGAGGTGACTGCGCTGACCAACCTGGTCACGCAATCCTTGTTTAAGGCGGCCGAGAATGCCGGCCTGATCCGTCACCAGGGCATACCGCCGATCACTACCCTACCCAAGATCAGTACCGGGATCTTCGGCATGGGCGCGCATGACCTGCAGCCGCGACACCTGGTGGCCGCCTATCGCAACATGGCCGGCAGCCTGAACGTGCCGCTGTTCTACCTGGGATCGCAGTTCTTCGACAAGAACCCGTCGCCGGCAAACGCCGCGCTGCAGCAACGGCTCAGGCAGGCCTATCCCGAAACCGAGTTCATGGCCTTCGAAACCGGGGACAACCCGTCGTTGCTACCCGAGGGCGCTTTCCGTATCCGGTTTCATTCCATCGGCGGTTACGGCACCATCGCCACCGGTAAACTGCTGACCGACATTCTCGCCGGCGTGCTCGGCCTGCATTCCAAGTCGGCTCCGAAGTACGGTTCGGAGAAGAGCGGCGCACCGACCAATTTCTATATCTCGCTCAGTCCCGAGCCGATCAAGATCACGAACGCCGAACTCGAAGATGTCGAAATCGTGGTGTCACCGGACCACAAGGTGTTCAGCCATACAAACCCATTGCGCGGACTCGGCGAGGACGGCACCCTCATCATGCAGTCGCACCACGCACCGCTGGAGGTATGGAAGGAGCTGCCTTCGCATGCGCGCAAGACCATCCGCGACAAGCGCATCAAGCTTTATATCGTCGATGCCTTCGGTGTCGCCAAGAAGCATGCACCGGTACCCGAGCTCGAGATCCGGATGATGGGCATCGCGTTCATCGGCGCCATCTGTGGCCATGTCGACCGACTCGCCACGGGATGCGCCGAGGAAACCATCCTGCAGCGCGTCGAACAGCAGGTTGTCAAAAAATTCGGCGCCAAGGGTCAGGTCGTGGTCGACAGCAACATGAAGGTGGTGCGCGACGGTATGAAAGCGACCATCAAGGTCGATTACAGCACTGCGGAATTCGAGCAGGCGGAGAAGCTGGTCATGGTGCGCCCCGCGCACGGCGTCGCGATTTCGGCCAGTATGTCCAGGGCCACCGGCAGCTCGGTTACCAACGGCCTGTTCGACCCGGAGTACTACAAGGAGATCGCGACTGACCGGTTCGCGGACGGCAGTATCGGCGAGGCGGCGGTCATGCCGGGCAGCGGGTTGTTCATACCGATGGCCAGTGCCGCATGGAAAGACAAGGGCCTGTTCCGCCGCGAGGTACCCGAGTACAGCGCGCACCTATGCACCGGCTGCATGGAATGCGCCGTCGTTTGCCCGGATGCCGCAATACCCAACACGGTGCACGAAATCCACGACCTTCTGCTCACTGCGATCGGCGGGCTCGAGATCACCGAGGCGCACCGGCAGCAGATGTCGAGCCAGGTGTTCCCGTTGACCAAGTCCGTCCGCGAGGCCTACCGAGCCCTGCCGAGCAAGGACCCCAAGCACTTCAGCACAATCGTCGCCGAGGCGGTCCTCGGGCTGGACTTGGAAAACGCCAGTCTGCGGCATGACTTCGACAAGCTGGTTGCAGCACTCGAGTGTTTTCCGGTCGCGAAGACACGGCCATTCTTTGTCGCGATGGAGAAAAGGGCCAGCGGCGCCGGCGGCCTGTATTCGGTCAATATCGATCCCTGGAAATGCACCGGCTGCCTCGAGTGCGTCGATGTCTGCGGTCCGGGCGCCCTCGGCGCACGGCGCCAAAGCAGCGTCGCCCAGGCCGAGATGGAACAGAGCTTCAGCTTCCTCAGCAAACTGCCCAATACCGCGGCGCGCTTCACCGAGAACGCACTGCAAGCTGGCGGCGACAGCAAGCGCCTGATGCTCGACCATGACAACTATTACGCGATGACCGGGGGGCACGGCGCCTGCCGCGGCTGTGGCGAGGGCACCGCCATACGGCTCTTGACTGCGATCAATCGTGCGATCCACGAACACAGGCGCAAGCTGCACACCCATGAGCTTGAAGAGCTGATCACCGATCTCGACCGCAAGCTTCAGAGCTTGCAGCACGACGAGCACGACCCGCAGCGGCGCGAGCGAATGCAGCAGACCATCCGGACCCTGGAGCGGCGCCTGTACCTGTTCGAGGCAGGCCCCACCGGCGACGGCCCATCGGGTGCGACCATCGCCAACGCCACCGGCTGCAGTAGCGTTTACGCGTCCACCTTCCCCGCCAACCCCTACAAGAACCCTTGGGTGAACAGCCTTTTCCAGGACACACCGGCGGTCGCC